>JAWCMB010000115.1:2490-5019 GCA_038850115.1 Thermoproteota archaeon | reverse complement strand
AAGAGATGCTCAACCTCCAGCCGACTGAGACTCCACCTCTCCTCACCTCCAGAGAGCGCGTCAACAATCAACAACTTCTTCGAATTCAAGGCTGACTCGAAATCTATATTGAAGAGCTGGGCCTGCCTAATAATCGATCCAGCAGTCTCCTCCGTCGTCACATAAACGCACCTATCACCCTCCTCAATCCCCCTCGCTATGAAGTGTATAGAGAATATCGTCTTGCCGCATCCAGGCTCTCCAGTAACCGCGACAAAGAACCCCCTCGGAATACCACCCTCTATCAGCTCATCAATACCCACGACCCCTGTTGAAAGCCTCTCTATCACCAAAAACTAAAGGCATCAACGCACAAATAAGCTTCATACACATCAATGGCCAACACTCCTCAAACGGCCGACACGCCTCAGCCCATAACGAGCCATGAACCAGTTTTATCGATATTAATGACCACCCCCCTGAAGTTGTTGAGCCTGACATTGGCCACTGTCTCGTTCGTGATTCTCACCAGAAACTCGGGAAGAACTATTAGAAAGTGTCTGGAGGCTCTGGAACAGGTTTCGGAGCATCTGGGCGAGGTCGTCGTGGTTGATGGGAACTCAAAAGACGACACGCTGAGCATTGTCCAAGGGTTCTGTGGGAAGCTACCTCTCAAAGTATTAAGTGATGAGGGTAAGGGGCTTGGATACGCGCGGGATAAGGGCTGGAGGGCTACTACCAGCGCCTTCATTGTTATGCTGGACAGCGACGTTGTCATAGAGCCTAGATTCTTGACGCAGGCCGTGGAAGTGTTGAAGGAGGATCAAGGGCTGGGCGCTGTCTCAGCCAAGCTCAAACCCGTGATACAGGAGAGTGGGTGGCTCGCGGTTTTTCAGGCAAAGAATCTCGCAATACATCTCCACATGTCTGAACCATGTTATCCAAGCCCCGCCGTGGCTTTGCATACGGCCTGCACCATGTTCAGAAGATCCGCCCTCGAAAGAGTAGGAGGATTCGACCACTATTTCCGCCTAGCCAAAGAGGACAGTGATGTCAGCTTTAAGCTGAGAAAAGCAGGGTTCACGCTATCTTATCTGGGCGTGGAGGTTGTGCATCTGGAGAGGGCCCGTTTCTGGAAGACCAACTTCCGATACGGCCGCAGCTATGTTCACATTGCGGAAAAGCATCCAGATATGGCTCCACTCCTTACCTTAAAAAACGTTCTGTTAGTGGTGGCGCTCTTCTTTCCCCCCTTGCAGGCCCTAGTCTACCTCCATTATTTGAGAAGATACCGGGTTCTCCGCGACTTAACCACTGCCGAAAAAATTGTTCTACCCTTCATAGAAGTGGTTAGGCAGGCTGTTCGCACGGCCGGCATGGTTTACGAGCTGGTCAGAAGGCTAGCGAGGCTTTAGGTAGCTTGTTAGCAGGTCATACATCCGTGGTGTAAGGATGAGTTTCAATAGCTTGTCGTCTGAGATTTTCCTGAGCCCTTGGACGGAAGCCCTCTTCCGGAGGGTTTTTCTGAGATTCACTAAGTTCCAAGCAGTTGCTGATAGAATGGCTTGAGCGGTGGCGTGGTCTCTCTTAATCAGCAGCCTCTCCAACGCGTATAGCATGTACTTTATTGCAAGCTGTGAAGCGTACTTAAACGCGTTTTTGATGGAATAGTTTTTGATAAGCGTGGCCAGCTGATTCCTCCGCCGCAGATATATCGTTTGTTTTGTTTCGCCTCCTGTTGTTCCACCCCCTAGATGGTAGACCACCGACTCCGGGACTGTGACGATTTTATAACCAAGAAGCCTGATCCGCCAGCAGAGGTCAGTTTCCTCGTAGTAGATGAAGAAGTCCTCGTCGAACCCGCCGAGCCTTTCGTAAAGGTCTCTTCTGACGATGATGGCTGCTCCCCTTGCGTAGAAGGTTTGGAAGGGTTTTTTGAGGTCTTTGCGGTCTGGTAGTCCGTGTCCCAGGTCGTAGGCCCGTCCGATACGGTCTATCATTCCTCCGAGCGAGTCTAGGAGTGTTTTGTCTCTGAGCTGGAGTATTTTAGGCTGGGCTGCCGCTATGGATTCGTCGCTCTCCATTGTTTCTATGATTTTACGTAGCCAGTCTTTCTCCACGATTAGGTCGTTGTTAAGGAAGGCAATGTACTTCGTCTCTTTAGCACATGCTTTTGCTCCTGTGTTGTTGCCGCCTGCGTATCCCGCGTTTCTGCCGAGCCGTATCATCTTTATTTGTTTGAAGCTATCTTCGATGACTTTATCGCTGCCGTCTTGAGAAGCGTTGTCCACGACTATTGTCTCGAGGCTTGGGTATTCGGTGTCGACTATGCTCTGCAGATAGTTTAAGGCGTTGGGGCCAAGCTTTTTTAGAGAGTTATGGTTGAGCACGATGATGGATACCTTGGGGTGTGTGGACAACTCTACAGAGCTGAAGAGCAGCCTCCACTTAAACGTAAGTGAGAACTATCCTGTTGTCCTTGTCGCGATGCTTTACCATTCAAGGAAGGGTGATGTTTTTACTCGGGTTTTGGATTCTTTGAAGATGCTG
>JAWCMB010000115.1:0-2480 GCA_038850115.1 Thermoproteota archaeon | reverse complement strand
GGACAGGATGGTTCTGCTGTTCGTCGACAACTATTCGAGGGACGGAGCATTTGAGTCGTGTAATTCATGGATCAGGCTGGAGGGTCATAGCTACAAGCATGTTATACACGTTAGGGCTGAAGGGAGCCCCAGCAGGCTTAGAAACATTGCGTTTAAGATTGCCAAGGATATGGCTGTGGATTATTTTTCTTTCATAGATTCCGACGTCTTGGTAGATATGGATTTCCTCAAGCGGTCCCTGTATATTTTGAGAAATATGGGGAGAGATAAGAACGTGGTTTCGGTTAGCGCTGTGTGGGATGTGGGTTTTGAGAGCCTGGACTGGCTAGAAAAGAGGTATTACAAATGGTTAAGGGGCCGTAATACACGTGGCCAAGGTGTTTTTGAAGGAGCGGCCTGCAACACAAGCGCGTGTTTGTTTGATTTCAGGAAAGCTTTGGATGTGGGTTTCTTTGATGAGGACATCATGTTTATTGAAGACCTTGACTGGGGTAGAAGGGCTACGCGAAAGGGTTATGTGTGTCTGTTTGACTCAACGGTCGTTTTGAGGCATCTTAGAAAGTATTCGTTGCGGGAGATGCGGAAATATTTTATGACCGGAGCACTATCTGAGGCTAAGCTTTTTCTAAAGAATGGTTTGGCTCTAAGAGTTGCTAAAAGCATTCTGTATTGGTTGGCTTTTCTGGCAAGCATTCCTTTATTGGTTCTCTCAGTATTGGGTTTTTTGGTTTACTCGAGGAGGGCTGTTGGCTTGGGGCGTGTACTTCTTTTCCCTATCTCAATACCGTTTAGAGTGGCTAAGTCTCTGGCTCTCGGGTTAGGTATGGTTTACTGGCTGTTCAAGGGCTACCGAGGTGAGAGGGTGACGGTCGACGTGCGTGATTGGGAGGTTGTTGAGACGGTAAACTTTGCCGAACTCTGAGGCCTCGGATGAGAGAGGCAGCAACTCCAGCAACCGTTCCAGCAGCTCTTATAAGCCTGTATGCTGGGGCGTAGAGAAGCCGGAGCAGCAACTTTTCACGTAGCCTCTCCGCCGTGATTATCTTCATCCGTGCTGTTGAGACCGCGAAAAAGATGGACGGGGTTAGGAGCAGAGCAGCTACGGAGGTGGGGAGGCTTAGTATTGGTTGCAGGATGATTAATGTTACTAGGAGTGGAAGGGCCGCAAGGTCTGCTAGCCTAAGAACCGTTATCGCCGCCACGTCCGCGACACCTTTGACCCCTTTTTCCTGTAGCGTGACGGCTATGAGCGTCCTTCCTATCAGGTAGTTTCTGCGAAATATTTCTCTGGCTGTGTCTGGGTTGTTGTGGTAGCAGATAGCTTCAACAACGATTGCTTTATGCCCGGTCTTGTAGTAGAAGGTTCGGTCGTCGTGGTAGTGGAGCGAGGGGTCGAAGCCTCCCGCGGCGAGGAATATTTCTCTCTTTATTGCTCTGAAGGCCGCGCCCGCCCGGCTGCCCCGGCTCTTCTTGGTCTGCCCCTGCACCCGGACCCACGGGTTTGCGATGTTGGACACATACTCTTCACTATGGACGGTTGACACCGCCTCGCCTTTAAGAATAGGTTGGATAAGCCTCTTGACGAAGTCTGGTGGGAAGATCATGTCGGCGTCGAGGAAGAGAAGAACCTCGCCCCTCGCGGCTTGAGCCCCTATGTTTCGGGCGCCGCCGGGCCCCATGTTCCTGTCCAGCCTGATTACCCGCACCTTCCCCGGATGCTTTTCCGCATACTCCTCAGCTATCTGCAGGGTTTTGTCCCTCGACCCGTTGTCAACCACAATTACCTCCATATCGGCTTGGTCTTGTTTGAGAAGGGATTCGAGGCACGCCGTAATGTGTCTCTCCTCGTTCAGCGCCGGAATTATCACCGAGGCCACTACCACATTTGCTCGAATGGCTTTTTAGGCAGGTGGTTGATTTAAGGTTTATGCGTGTAGCTTTGGTCCACACCCATGTTCTGGAGGACCTGTCGAGCATAGGCGTGAGAGCAGAATCATATAATTCCTATGCTGGTTATGAACATCGTTATGCGAGGCTTTTTAGCTCGCACGGTTTGGATGCTGATTTGATAGTTTTTTCTAGGCGTGTGGATGATGTTCGCTGGCTGAAGCATGCGTGGGGCCATGATGTTGTGCTGCTGCCCATCAAGGGTAGACGTTTTGTCAGGCATGTGAACGTGTTTAGAGAGTTGCTGGGCTTGGTTAAGGAGTACGATGTGGTCCACTGTTTCAGCTACTACAGCAACTTTTACGACGTCTTGGCTCTCTGCTGCCGCCTGGCGGGGGTGCCGTTGGTGGCTCAATCGCAGGGAATCTATCCAAACATACCTCTGTTGCCTCGTTTGAGGAAGATGTTTACCCTGCGTCTCGCCAGTTGTTTGGCTCCTCTGAACATGTCTGAGGCAAGGTTTTTAAAAAACAAGTTCAACATCGGCGGAAAACGTGTCGTGGTCATACCCAACTTTGTCGCGCCTGAGGACC
>JAWCMB010000114.1:3284-5092 GCA_038850115.1 Thermoproteota archaeon | reverse complement strand
GTTATGGTTTAAGATTAGTCGAATGTTGTTATCTCGGTTATGGACCCGCCCTTCTCTATGATTTCTGTATCGACTGTTAATAACTTGCATCCGATTCTTTTGGCTAGGTACATGTATGCTACATCATATATCGTTAGCCTCGTTGACTCGGCTATTCTTAGTATCTCGCTTAGATCGTTCCAGACGATGTTATCGACTATTAGGCCCATGGCGCCCATGGCTTGAAGAGCTTTTTCCCCATCCTCCAGGCTCATTTTCCCAGCCCGTATCGCCTTACTTATAACGGAGGTTAGCTCGTACAGGATTAATGATGGGGCATGTGCCTCGACCCGTCTATAAGCTATATCTTCGGCCAGGGCCCTCGCATTTTTCTCCCATTTTTCTCCGGGAATAATCCATTTGGCCGCGATACTCGCATCTACGACGATCTTCAGCTTCTCTCTCTGTCCTCCCTTATCCATTTAACCAGCTCCTCCGTCGGCATCTCCTGAACTCTCATCCGTATCTCATCGAGACTGTTAAGCGCCCTCTTACCAAGCTCCGTACCCAACTTGATTTCTATGACCTCCCTTAGATACTCACTCCAGTTAACATCAACCATCCTCATGAGATCCCTAAGCTCCTTTGGGACTTTTATGGAGACGTTCACGAGCCTACCCATAGGGACCGCCAATTGGTAATCTAAGATGAGACTACTATTTATACTTAACCGCATGTAATTAGGGCTCTGTTAACTTAAGGCCTTTGGCCTAGGGTAGGATAGGATAGAGGCCCGTGATATCCATGGAGATCGAGGAGACTTGGTATACAGTACTTCCATGGAACATTTGGGAATAGGATTGAGAAATTGTTCAGAAAGTTAAAAGATTCCAGAATAACATAAACTTGATGACAGACAAAAGAATAGAACGGATAGCCATAGTCATGGTAATCATACACAATACTAAACAAAACCAAAATAGATGGGAGTGTAATAAGTGGTTGACAGTACCCGATTTCCCTCACCCCTAGACTTCCAGCTCAAAAACAATGATGAAGAACCTCAGAACACATGCAAACGGTGGGGAGATGAAGATCATGGCTGAGGAGACATACCGCTGGCGTTTCACTCTGGCCTAGACCCGTTCTTTGTCTAGGGACGGTAGACAGCCGGTTGTTTAGGCTTCTGCAGCAGGCCCGGTAACTTTCCTGGCCACCTTCTTTCTGACAGAGCTTCTCCCAGCCCGCTTTGGCCTGCCTCGCCTAAAAATGGTGCTGGCTTTCCTCCTTCCGCGCATAGACTTTGCGTGTGTTTGAGGATTATTTGACGAATTTCAGGTGATAGAGTGTTCAGCAATTTGTTCAGCCGTTCAGAAAGCTCTAACGCTTCCGAAATTTTTACTGACAGACTCTTTCTAGCCATAAAAAACATATGACTCCAAGTTATTTAAACATTCGCAGCAAATAGCCTTACAGCCTTTGCCTAGGTTGCAACATTGCATCGTCTTCTCACAACAATGCCCGCCAATAAACTCCTGAAAACGGTTGTAAAGCTTGTCACAATAGTTGTGAAAGCCGTCAACGAGCTTGCTTCTCCAACGTACTCAGACATAGTTTGGTTCCGCAAGGCGGGGGAGATGTTGTCATCTTTCTCAAGACGTAGGAGGGGTTTCATAGCCGTAGATGAGACAGTGGGTGTCACAGGGTCTGCGCCTTTCCCATTCATGTATAGATGCAAAATTTGTGGAGATGAGGGGGCGGCGAAAATATAATAGACTATTTACCCGTCTTGGTCAGAGACAATTTCAAACTTGGAAAATCTTTACCTC
>JAWCMB010000114.1:0-3274 GCA_038850115.1 Thermoproteota archaeon | reverse complement strand
TGTCCTAAAGGTCACATGTTTGCGATGAAGAGCTTGGGAGGGTCTTTGGTAGTGAAGACAGAAAATGGTTTCGAGAAGCCCGAAACCAAATACATACGGGTGGAGAATGTGGGTATGAATAAGAAATTCAAAACTTCCGAAGCCGGTATGATTTACAACTATTTATGCGTGGCACCAGGCCAGATTTTCAAATCGTTTATAGTCGACTCGAAAGAAGATGGGTTGGAAAAGCTGGGATACGGCTTAGACCAACCCTTCATCACATAGCTTGGAAGAGGAGCTACCAGAGGACTGAGCCATGTTGAGATGAATATCAGAGAGCTCAATGTACAGCGCTTAGTACACGATATTGAAAAAATCGCGAAAATCTCCCAACTACTTGCTGCTTATGGCTAAAGCTCCCATCTTCTCCATTAAATGGAACCATCAATCGGTAGAGCTCAGTTTCCACCATGAAATACCGGCCCTCAAATACAAAGATGGCTGGATAACTGGAACGCGTATTTATTCTGGATTTAGTCTTGCGAGCGGTCTGCCTAAGGCAAAGCTTGTCTGCGCTTCTCCAGGCTCCATTTATCGGTATGATTTTGAAAAAGAGCTGGATGATGCTTTTATGGACAGATTGGTGGGGTTATCTCTCTTAGGCCTGCAGCCGCTAAACCACTCAGGCCTCAACCTATTCATGGTGATGTAGATGGATAGACTCGAAATTCACGAAACTCTGCGCGATAGGGCCGTGTTTGAGGTTTTCCCAAGACCGCACCAAGACAGGAGTTCTCGCATCCACATAGGTTCTGGAGGAGGAGAACTCATCAAATCAATGATACGCTTCCCCGTAAACGGTAGACTGGTTTCGATAATTCCCGCGGAATCGTTAAAAGGCGTCTTGAGAGCCGAGGCCACCAAGCGATGTTCCGCCTTAAACTTGGCTTGAACGACTTTGGAAGAATATTTGAAGCAGATTCGTCTCTTTTAGGAAAGCTGTGCGAGAAACTGGAGAAAGGACAGAGCTATACTCTGCAGCGAGACAGCTCTAACTGGATTGTTGTGAAATTGGGGAAATTGGAAAAGCAGTTGCTTACATTTTTTCCTGGGCACAAGACGAGCGGGCAGGCTTGGAACATGATGTCCTACACAAAAAATGTTTGGCGGACGAGGAAAACCGCGAAATTTATTTAATAGAACCTAAGCTCAGCTCCGTCAAAAAACTGTCACTATTTCTCTTTAAATCCAACTATAAACGTCTACCTCAATGGTCCAATCTGTACGTTTACTACGCTCTTCGCAAGAAGCTCATAGAGATGGATAAAGCTTCAGGCCCGCTGGCGACTACAAATGTAGTCATAAACATAAAAGAAAAGAATAACTTGGAACAAGAATTAGACATTTTGTTAATGTCCATTCACGATAATTCTATCGGAATCATTGAATCCACCATTTCAGGTTCGGAGAAAGAACTAACCGAAAAGGAGCGAAAAATAAACGCTGTAAGAGTTGAACTTGAAAAATATGGCTTTAACGTGAAAGTGGAAGACGTAATCACACCATCCCCAACATTACAAAAGAAGATAGAGGAGATAGCTATCAAATTAGTTTAGGTGAGTCCGGCTCGATTTCACTCCTGAGGTCATGTATTGGCTGCGGTTCATGCGTAAGCGCGTTTCTTCTAAGCTACGCCTCTGGAGACGTGTTCCCGTCCAGTGGTTTTTTCCCAGCCTAACACATGGCGATTGATCATTTACAAATGGCTTTAGCTTGTAAATCGTAAAGGACGCGCTTTCTTGAATTCCAGAGATCCCACGTTCGAGAGTTATCGACCTTCAAACACATACGTCGGTGTACCCGAGCGTGGTTGCAGCAAACGCCACAAAAACGAGCTTCATATGGTCAACATATACATCATCTCTACCAATCAGATGAATAGTTTAATTGGCGGTCTCCGAGAAAGTGAAATTCCTTCCCCATATGGTCTGCAATGTGCTGCGTTGACAGCGTCTGCGGTAGCCTTTGTTAAAACTCATCAATTGCTATTAGGCGAAGCTAGGTCAGTCCACAAATTTCGGAGACGACTCCAGCATTGTTAATTATATGATAGGGTTTTGTCTGAAATAGGAGGTGATAGTGTGTAAGTATCTTGTCGGTGATTCACCATGTCAGTAACTTGAGGCCCTCTATTTCTTGGAAGGGTTTATCCCTGGTGATTAATGTTTCTTTGTTATGTTTTACTATGCCCGCGATCAAGATGTCAAACTCACCTACAATCTTACCGTGTCGCCTTAGTTGGCTGTATATTCTTGATGATTCTAGACATGCTCCATGGTCTAGAACCATCACCGTTAAGCTTTGAAGCAGGTCGTTGATGGTCTTCAAATTTTCTACAGGTTTTGATGACGCCAGAGCGCCCTTCATCAGCTCATACGCAGTTATCACAGTTGTACTGACTGGTTCCTCTGCGTTTTGAAGACGTGCTATGGTTTGCGTCGCTTTTTCATGCCCTTTGAGCAATGCGACAAGTATGTCTGTGTCTAAGCACACCAATCTATATCACAGTCTTTCTAGCCTTTACAGCCTCCCTTTCAGAGAAGATGTTTTTGAACACATCGTCCAAGTCGTTTCCAGCCCATTTTCCAGCAAAATCGGTAAGTGGTCTGGTCTTGGTCATTCGCGCCATTCTGATGATTACGTCGGAGAAGGATTCTCCATCTCTCTTCATCTTCTTAAGCGTCCGGTATGCTTCGTCTGATAGAGAAATCACCTTTGTCAACAGCATGCACATACACATGCACATATTTAAGCTTGCAAGCAGCAATTATGGCTCCGTTAAGCCATTATCATCACCCGTTTACGTTATGCATTATGCTTAGCGTCTCTGGTGATGTGTAGGATAATTCTTGAGTTTATCTGCTTTGATGTTTGGGAGCTGTAGCATTTCTGTGAATCTGTTGTGTAGGTATGTCTTCCACTCCATTTCCTTGATGTGACGTATTCTCCGAATGTCCTCCTGATTGATGAGATGGCTGAACCATCCATCTGTAGCCGTAACTCTTATCCGACCTCCACCTCCTATAGTCCATCTGCTATACTATAGCCTTCCTCTGGATCTGGGTGCAGAGTTACTCCTAACCCTAATCCCTACATCTATCTTTCTCCAGTCCAAGTAGTTGAAGCTGGCTCCAGTATCATATCCCCTGTCCCCAAGGACTCCTACCACCTTACATCTCTGCATAGCCTCATCTACCAGCGGTTTAAGCATCCTTGAATCCTTCACCTTTTA
>JAWCMB010000113.1:0-5126 GCA_038850115.1 Thermoproteota archaeon | reverse complement strand
TCCTTGGCAGGAACTCCATAGCCCTGTCGAAAAGATCCTGGAAAGTCAGGCTAACGTAGCCTGTGGCTACGAGAATTATGATGAGTATCAGGAGGGCCAGCACCAGCGTTATGGCGCGCTTAATTATTAGGCCTATGAGAAGCCCTATGATGAACGGGACGACCACTGGAACAATCCAGGCGAACTCAGGGGGAATAGTCACTCCCGACATATTGAGAAACGAAGCCGCTCCGGTTTAAAAAGTTAACGTGGCTGCAGGATTATCCGGGGGCAGTGTTCTAGAGTGCGCTAGCCCCCTCACCGCCGCCGATCCAGATTGTTTCAGGCCTCTCCTTGAAATGCTCATCGCCAGTAATAAGGCTCGCGTTAAGAACTTTAGCAACAGCCATGATTACAGCGTCGAAAAGACCCGGCTCTCTAATCCCTGCTTTCCTAGCTTTCTCCTTCAACTCACGATCTATTTCTGCAGCTTTAACCGCCACCTTCTCGTCAACCGGAACTATTCTCGACAACTCCGAAATCTTGGAAAGCCGTGCCTCCAGGATGTTCGCCTCAATGCGTTCCCTAAAGTATTTTCTGGCGAGCTCTGCTAGAACGATATCGGGGGTATATACTTCGTCGGCTGAGCTAAGCTTCTCCTTGACGAGTCTCCCCTTCTCACTGCCCATGAAAAGCTCAACCCAAGCATAGGAGTCAACCACGATCCTCACCACGATCCTCCTCCGTGAAAGGCTTTATTCGTCCCTTATCGATCCCGAAAACCTCTTCAAGCATCCTCCGGCGTCTTTCCAGAAGAAACCTTCTTATCACTTCCTCCACGCTTTTAGCTTTCAAAGCTTCCCTTAAAGCCTCCAATTCCTCCAGTGTTGAACGGGATACTTTAATGGTGCTCATTATACTTTCTACTTTACACTTTATACTTATAAGCTTTATGGCTTTCACAACAATCTAGAAACGATTTTTCCAAACGTTTTAAGTCGATGTGAGTGCGGGGATGTTAAACAGGTACGAAGAAGCTGAACAAGTGTCCTTTAAGCATCATGCTCTCCAAAACCTCTAACCGGCTTGCCTTAAGCATAATGGGTTTAACAGACCCGCCGAAGCCGAGCAGACCCCCGGAGTAAACAACGCACCCCGTAACCCCCCTTATTGAAAGAGCCAGCTCCACAGCCTCTTCCAATGACTCTCTACATCCATGCTTCACAATGTTTCCCACGCGGGTTGAGACAGCGTCCGCCAGCGAAGCATTCTCCGCCACAACAACGGCAGCGTCAGCTTCCCCAAGGGATAGAGCATGGCTCACGCTGCTTGAGCTCGTTGACACTCCCACTGTCCCAGTGGAACCATCCACTATGAGCCCAAGGTTGAGCTCCCTACCCGTGTAAACCCCTATTACCGCTTCCCTATGGATCCTCATCGAAACCTCGCCCCCGTTTTCAACGATCACAGTCCCAGCCCCCTGGTTAAGCATGGTTTGCAACACTCTGTCAGCTAGTGCACCGGGCAGCGCCGCCATGGGTCCGACACCCGCTTTAATGGAAGCATCTATGGCTGCCGCCACTATTTCCGGAGCCTCACTGTCAGGCTTAATGGGCTCAAGGCTGTAGAGGAACTCCGGGTGTTTCTCAACGTAACGCTGGACGTTCTCCCTAGCCTGGATGAACTCGCTTAAACCAGTGCTTATTAGAGAAGCCTGCTCGCACGCTAACAGGAGATCTGCCTCCCTGTACCTCGTCCTCAAGTAGAAAAGGCCGTTCCTAAAAACGAGTACCGATTGGCTCTTCACCTGTACAGGATCACCGCCGCAACGGGGCAAGCTTTCAAACAGTTTCCGCAGAGAACACACTTCTCCTCGCTCACAGCAAGCCTAGCCTCATTGTTGAGAGTTAAAGCATCCGTCGGGCAGACACTGGTGCACGCCCCACAGTCTATACACTTGCCCCTGTCTATCTCCACGTACCTAGGTATCTCCTTAATCTGAACACCGTTCGACCGCAGTATTTCAGTGATCTTCGCAACAGCCTTCTCGTCAGCATCCATCTCTATGGTCATAATGCCCTCGGAGGCCGTAAGCCTCGCGTTCAGAATGTTCACGGGAACTCCTGACTCAAGTATTGCCCTAGACAATATGGGCCTGTTAACGTGAGCAGGGGAATACTTTAGTTCAAGCCTGACCTTCAACGACAACACCTCCTTCAGAAGTCTTTAAAAGCCTTGAAAGGTCTGCGCTCGTTATAAGCCCGAGCACACGGTTATCCTCGTTAACCACCGGCAGCCCGGTTATGTCGTGCTGCTCCATCCTCTTAGCGACGATGTCGATAGTCTCATGGGGCTTCGCGACAATAACGTTTCTCGTCATGATTGCCTCAAGCCTTTCAGCGTTTGCGGCAACAGCCTTAGCAATATCCCATGTCGTCACAATGCCTAGAAGCCTGTTCTCCTCATCCACCACCGGAACATGGTCAACGTTCTCCCTAACCATCCTTGCCGAAATATCTCGGATGGTGTCTGTGAGTCTCGCAGTAGGTATCTTGGTCTTCATCAGCTCGGAAACCCTAGGCTCGTGCTTCCTGATAGGCATTGTTTTCTGCACGCTCTCCCTGCTCAACGGGGCAACCGGCTTCGTCAGAAGGAAGCTGCCCTCCATAATCCATTTCTTAAGAGTCTCAGCAACCTCCCTCGCCTTCCTAAGGCTCGACATGCTTGCAGCCTTCACAGACCTACCGTTAACATCAACCCTGCCACGCTTAAGCTCCCTATAGCTAACCCTTCTTAAAACCGGCCTGTTGACGGAGGGCACGCTGTAATCAATTATCTCCGTGAAAATCTGCTCATCAGGGGTTGCAGCATTCCTAGCGACATTCATGTTAACCAAGGGTATCGGTATGCCCACGCCCACGTAAAGCGTAGCACCATACTTGTAGAACGTCGCCCCTTTAAGGAACCCGGGGCTCATCTTCTTCAAATCGCCCGCAACCATTATTGTTGACAGGTTTTTAGAAGGATAGTGCTGCGTCCCCTCGCCTATAATATAGCCTACTCCGCCTCCGAGGAATATTCTCGTCCCAATGCCTATGGTCTCCAGATCCCTGTCCTTATACAGGGGGCTGAGCTCACCTGAGCCAGAGAACCCAACGTTCCCGTAGTCGGGAAGCAACGTGCCAAGATAAGTGTAAAGCGTCCTGGCACTGGAGTTTGTTGCAGCGAAATATCTCTGGTAAGCGTTCCGCGGGTTCACTAGAACCGCTTGGTTCAAATCCTCTATCGTTATTATCGTCTCAACACGTTTCCTCGGGTAACAGTCGGTCCCATAGCCCTCCCCCTTTAAAAAAAGCTCCTTTCTACTCACCAAGTCTTCGATGACGTGGCCTCCACCGTAGTCTATTCCCTTAGTCTCGCTGTAGGCGGTTGCACCGATATACCCGTCTACAGCTGCCAAACCCTTGTACACGGGGACATCGTTCAACCATGCTTTCGTCATCTTTATAGGTGGGTCGGCATGCCCAAAGTTGAGGAAGGCTCCGGAGCTACACATTGCTCCAAAGGTACCGGTTGTCACAACATCCACTTCCCTCGCGGCTCTTTCAAGGCCAGAGCTCTCCGCCAGTTTGACGAATTCTTCCGCGGTTAAGACAGTGACGTCGCCTTTAGATATCTTATCGTTTATCTGCTCTACTGTTCTCAGCGATTCATCCATTTTTCTTTAAACCACCTTGAGTTGCTGAAAAAATAACATTGTCATAAAAACCTTTTCATCATTTCGGGAACAAGTGTCGAACAAAATTACTAGGGGTAATACGATGAGTAAAACCTCAACGAAGCGCACGCTAGGTTAAAGCACGAGCGGATATTATGGGAATTGATTTTTCTGTCTTTGCAGTTTAACGGAAAAAGTTTATATAACACGGTTATATTTTAACATGGAAAAGACGCTGGATGAAAAAGATCTTCTTGAAAGTCGATGAATGGAATGCGCCGACTGTGCTGTTACAATTGAAAAAGCTTTAACCAACACTAGGGGTGTTTTAAATGCGAGCGTGAACTTTGTAACCGGTAAGGCGATTTTAGAATATGACCCCAAGACAGTGGATATACGTGAAATTCTGAAAGTAATTGAGAATGCTGGTTATATGGCAGAAGAATTTAAACAGGGAGATGCAACCGAAGATAGAGAAATTAAAGGGGAAATGCGTTTGCTTGTTCTCAGCTTTTCTCTAACAGTTCCGATACTAATTATAGAGCTTTTTCTAGAGTTCGTTGGAAAGAACTTTTTACTGTTCGTTTTAACAACACCCGTTCAATTTATAGCTGGCTACCCTTTTTATAAAAGAGCTTACTCAGCCCTTAAAAACAGGAATGCAACCGTTGATACACTGGTTGTTTTAAGCACTTCGGCCGCTTACTTTTATAGTGTTGCCGCATCCTTCTTTATCAGTGGTCCAACATTCTATGAGGCTTCCGCATCCGTGATAACAACCATAAGCCTAGGTGAACTCTTAGAACGAATATCTTACGGTAAAACTGGTGCAGCCATTCAGAGGCTAATGGGACTGCAACCGCAAACCGCCAGGGTTATAAGGGAAGGTGGAGAAGCCGAGGTTCCTATAGGTCACGTAAGGGTTGGAGATATAGTGATCGTGCGACCAGGAGAAAGGATACCGGTAGACGGTACAGTTATAGGCGGATATTCTGCTGTAGATGAAAGCATGGTTACCGGGGAAAGCATGCCCGTGGATAAAAAAGAAGGAGACATGGTAATAGGGGCAACAATAAACAAGTCCGGGGTTTTGAAACTTAAGGCGACGCGGATTGGCAAGGAAACTCTACTAGCTCAGATAATAAAAATAGTTGAGGAAGCACAGGCTTCTAAAGCACCTGTTCAGAGAATTGCTGACAGGGTAGTCTCCTATTTCGTTCCCTTAGTCTTGTTCTCAGCATTTATAGCATTTATTGTTTGGCATTTTTGGCTTAATTCAACATTATTGTTTGCTTTAACTGTTTTCGTCACAATGCTTGTTGTCGCCTGCCCCTGTGCTCTGGGAATAGCTGTACCCACAGCAATTATGGTTGCCATTGGAATGGGAGCTGAACATGGAATTTTAATAAAAGGAGGGGAGGCTCTAGAG
>JAWCMB010000112.1:3190-5166 GCA_038850115.1 Thermoproteota archaeon | reverse complement strand
GACGAGCGGCTCGCGAGAATAGTTGAGAGACACGTGGGAGCAGGAATATCCGAGGAGGAGGCTGAGAAACTGAAACTAGGCTCCATAAGCCTAATCCCGGAGACGATTGAGGAGAAAATAGTCTGCTACGCCGACAAGCTTGTAGACGGCGATAAGAAGGTAGAGTTCACGGAAACCCTGAAATACTTCAAGGAGAAACTGGGCACAGACCATCCGGCGATAAGAAGACTCGAAGAGCTCGACGAGTTTTTCCAAGAAATCCTCCGAAAAAACAGCGAAGGCAGAAAACCAGAGAATCACCAACCTTAAAAAAGAATAAAACTTAAACAACAGTTTAAAGGAAACATTTTTATCCACCCCGGAACACTCAGCAACCAGGACCCGTAGCTCAACCTGGTTAGAGCGCTGGGCTTTTAAACCAAGCGCTTGCTATGAAGACACCCAGATGTTGCGGGTTCAATTCCCGCCGGGTCCGTTACTCATATGCTTAAGAAAAAATTTAATAGTTGGAGCTTAATGAAGAAGACGGGGGCCAGTGGCCCAGCCTGGTTAAGGCGCCCGGCTGATAACCGGGAGATCGCCGGTTCGAACGCGTCGACTGCCGAAAATCCGGCCTGGCCCACTTTTCACAAGATTTCTTTGCTCTACTGCACATCATCGTCTTATCTGTTTAACTATCGCTATCATCTGTCCTTGCCGAAAAGCATACGTTAGTTAGCTTAAAAGCTCAACCCAATTATCATTCAATAGGAGTAATTAACCCTGAGCTCATGAATAGGTTCGTTGAAATTGAATATCTTCGCGAGACGGATTTCTTTAAAGACTACTCATTTTAACTTCTCACGCTAAGAAGTTTTAAAAATGATATCTTTAGATGTCTAATTTCCGAAAAGTTTATAAGAAGTAAAAGAAAAATAAAATAGTTTTTGATGATAGTAAGTAAGAAAGATTTAGAGAAAAGGCTATATTTGCGCGTAGTTTCCTTAATCGTCCTCGCGATTTCACTTTTTTCGATAACGTCTCAAGCAGAAAGCTTCAGCATAGTTTCCAACCCAAGTCCTCCACCACAGGGCAGAGTGGGGGAATATTACTCAGTGAAGTTTAGAACCACTTTACCCCCTGGCTACAAGTTATCTTGGCAATGTGACCCAGCGAACCCTGTGCCCGGCTTAAGCTTTTCAACCATGAGCAACGTGGAAGAGATAACCCTAAGCGGAACCCCTACGCAAGCAGGAACCTTCACTTTTACCTTAAGAGCGGTCTATAAGGAGAGTGTAACGGCGCAGTTCACCATAACGATAAAACCCTATTTCAACATAATCGTTCAGCAGATTGAACCCGTTGACCAGCGGGCCCCTGGCCTTCCTCCCCGTCCCAGGAATATATATGAAGGAGAGTATTGCCGTTTCGAGATTTATACGGATCATCCCGATGGGATGAACGCTCGAATAAGCTGGACGGTGACCGGGTCTGTCCCAGGCTTGGTAGTTAAGCCCTTGAAAGGCTATACCTTAATGAATAGCCCCATTATTTTCATAGAGGGAAACGCATCAAGAGCGGGTACGTATTGGGTTGAAGTTACTGCAGAGGACATCGGGGGCCACCGTGCGAAGGAGAGGTTCCCAGTAACTATTCATCCCTCGTACTGCATTCCCAGGATAGGTTTTGACAGGGCTGATATAGAATGGGATATAACACTTCTGGTGTATGATATAAAGAGTGCAATGGAAATTCGTGAAATTATCGGGGTGAGAGTGGAAAGATCTTGCAGAGGTACGCCTAAGGATGTTAGGTTTAAACTATACTTGACAGGGCTTCCCCAGGGTTTAGAAGCAATCAGAAATGTTGAAACAGATCCACTGCCAGTAAATAGGACGACATATGATCTATTCAGAGGGTGGAAAACCCTTACTGATGAAAGGCCTGTTTTAGACTGTTCCTTCGCTCTCCTCATAAGGGAACCCTTTAGGGTGGCT
>JAWCMB010000112.1:0-3180 GCA_038850115.1 Thermoproteota archaeon | reverse complement strand
GTGGCTGATTTATACCCTGGAAAAAGGTATTCGGTGGAAATATGTGCAGTAAGTGAGGATGGATATACTTTTAAGAGTAACTTTACCCTGCGGATATTCTACCGCCTATATCCCCTTACAATTCTAGATTTAAAGCCAGTATCGCAACTTCCAAATCCGAATCATATCGTCCCATATGACCTAGTTGCAGGTAAACAGGCGACTTTTAGGTTTGATTACCTGTTGACCTCCGATCATCCTATAAATGTGACTCTCCGGCTAACCTTTTCCAAAAATGAATGGAATTTAGGCCCGGCACAATGTAAAGACGGTCGTAGGTTCAAAATAGTGGAAACGCCAACTGAATTTTATATTGAACAATGGTTCCTCCTAAGCCCTACATCTGGAGAAAGAACAACACGCATATTTCTAGAAGATACTATAGATGACCGGGTTTGCTTTCCAGTGCCGAAGAACATTCCCTCGGTTTCAGTAAGGTTCGAGCTTGTTAAAATAGGAAGGCGTGCTGTAGACGAACTTCCGGTTTACATGCGGTTCCAAACATCTTTCTCTTTTAGACCATGGCCAAGCATTGGAAATATAAAACTAGGATACTTTCTCATGGATGATCCTGAAGGCTCCATAGCTACCTTTTATTTTACAGATCCAGTGTATTTTCCTGACGACTTGAAGCAATACATAAGTGGGATTTTTCCAGTTACGGTAAAAGAAGTCAGGTTTATAAGATATGTCGGAAGAACGAGAGAGGATGGTTGGAATTCTTCCAGACTTTCCGAAGAAGCTGTTGAGGCTGGTGTAGATAGGGCTATTGTAATAGTTCCACATAATGCGCTAGAGGATGTTGCAGGTGCAGGTGTTATCGGGTGTGTATTTGGGGGATCTCCTGTTGCCTACGTTGATGAATACAGCGCAAACGACGAATACATGCCTGTAGTTGCACATGAACTAAGTCACACATTTGGTTATCCCGATATATACTACGGAATTAAATTTCCAGTAAACTTCTGTAAAACTTGTCCCCATTATGGATATACTAGAAATGCAAGCAGTAGAGAAGGCTGCAGCGGAGTTCCATACGTCTTAGGATACTGGGCTTACTTTGACGAGGTCCGTGGCGGCTTAATTAGAATAGGGGAATATAACCGGACCCATGATATAATGGCTTGTGGTGATGATAGGAATCACTGGGCGTATCATTCTTGGTTAACTGTTGCAAGGGCATGCTCTCGTTTCGAGGATCCGCCTGATGGTTTAATTGTCTCCCTGATATTATTCAAAAACGGGACTATAATCGGCAGGCCGTTTACTAGGCTTTACAACCATTCAAGACCATTCCTTTCGACGAATGCAACTGGCAACTACCGTCTGGTACTTTTCTCGAGAGACGGTAAAATACTCAGAAGCTATTTTCTCAATATAACTGACGAGTCATTCAAGATATTTGGTACAGATTTGGAAACAGATTTCACTCATATAATTGGAGTGGTTGAGTGGTTCAACGACCTTGGTAAGATTGAGTTAGTCGGCCCAGATGGCAGGGTTCGGTTTAGCAGGACGGTCTCGTTAAATGAGCCGAAGGTGAGCATAGAATATCCGTTTCGAAATATGAGGCTTAAGAGGGGCAAGACTTACCATTTGAAGTGGAGGGGGAATGATGCTGATGGCGATAATCTCTGGTTCAACGTTCAGATTAGGAGAAGCAATGAGTCGAGCTGGATGATAATCGCCCATAGGACGACGGAGAACACTGTAAGCTTCACCGTTCCAGAGAGCTTCGAGGAGGGCAATTATGTTCTTATGGTTAAGGCTACGGACGGGGTGAACACCGGCTACGATACTATTAACCTGCAGATCGTAGAGACCCTACCGGTCTATACGCTGACCGTTTCAAGCAACATCGGTGTTCAAATAGGAGGGTCTGGAGCCTACGAGGAATGGAGTAACGTTACTTTAACTGCTCCCCAGAGCGTACCCTTGGAAGGAGTTTTGGGAATACTTGGCGGAAGATACGTGTTCCAAGAGTGGACTGGCTTCACCAATACTCGTCAAAACCCAGTTAGCATAATTGTTTACAGCGAGGAGAAAACCTTAACTATGAAGGCAATCTACACCCAGGATTTAACCATCACTTATATCGTGGTGGCGGCGATAGCCCTACTGGTATTGGCTTCTATCGCGTTAATCATGATTAGGCGTAGAAGAAAACCATTGCCTCCGCCTCCCCCTTCAGATTAACCATCTAACCTTCTACGTTTATTTTTTATTTAGAAAGTTTGATAAGCTATTGTTCTGCTTGATAGTAATAAAGAAATAAGATTAAGCTTATTTAGCACCAGAAGACCGTGTGATGCCAGCATGCACCACGTTCTTCTATATATAGAAAGATGATTTATTTTTAAGTGATTTGGAATAACGAGAAAATGGTAGCGCTTTCTATGACGTATTTAAACGTGCCTCTTATGGTGAATGGTATGACACGATTTAAACTCATTGCCATTCCTGTTAAACGAAACTTTCTCCAGAAGTCTATCAAGGCGGATCGCAATATATTTGCTCTTGTAAATAGGATTGGCTGAATTATAATTACAACTACCTTGAGATTCTTTACCACTTACAAGGGCAGGATCTGCAGTAAATCACCAACTAGGATCACAATCAGGATTTTTCTCGCATTTAGGTAAAGAATTGCAAGTATAAGTGTTACCAGTTAAACCACAGTCAGAAGGATATTAGTAAACAATCTTAGTGTGAGCATTAGGATCATACCTCCAGTTTCTGCTAGCTTCTTTTCAATGTCCTCATAAGTATGTACAACACATCTCCCATCATAGAAGCAGCCTGTCTGCCTGTTTTTACAGTAGTAAGTCTTTGAGATTGTAGCCAATTCTCTGTTCCAAACGTAATACTCGATAGGGTTGTTGGATATAAGCAGTAATCTTCCACGTCTAACGTTTTAATTTACCAGAATCTGGATCACAGTATTATGTCCCTAAGCTCCCTCAACCCCTCCAGTGTTGTCCTCAAAGCAGCCTCCCTTAACGTGCTATCTAGATCAGATAACCCGCGGGGCTTTTAAACGAGTCGGAGAAATTCAGAAACTAAGGTTCAAGTTCGGCAAAATTTATATAAATAGGCCCCTAGTATATTGAAAGAGGTAGGTTATTATTGGGTGGGGTTGAG
>JAWCMB010000111.1:0-5179 GCA_038850115.1 Thermoproteota archaeon | reverse complement strand
GTATCCAGATGACCACGTACTTAGGGTTGGGAAGACCAAATATGTCCTTCCCCCACCAGTCATCAACCCGTATGTATGAGAAACTCGACTCGGCAACCGTGTAAGCCTTATACGGGCCCGCTCCAATAATATCCTCAGGCTTATCATCCTTAAAGTCGGTCGTCAACTTTGCACCATATCTGGCTTCCAGCGCTTCCCACCTGTGCTTCGGCAGAATTATTTGCTGCAGGACACCAAGTAACTGGAAGTAGTTCAGCTTCTTCTCGCTCGTCCTGAACTGAACTGTTTTAGAGTCGACAACCACAACCTCTTCCAAATAGGTCCAGAACGGTGTAATGAATGGGATGAACATTCTATTTCCGAGATCCCAAGTATACTTTACATCATCGGCGCTTACCGGTTTTCCATCCCACCACTTTGCCTCATCCCTTATCTTCACTTCTAAAGTATACTTGTCAACCCACTTATAGCCTGAGGCGGCATACGGGATCCATTCATCCGCGATAAGGTTGTACAGGTAGAAGGATGGGTATTGAATCTGGGTCATCCAGTTCGTGTCACCCATCGTCGGGTTCCAACCGGGTATTGACCAAGGCGAAGAGATATAGACCGTTTGGTCTCTCGGAAACACCTCTTGAGCTTTTATAGGTTTAAACGGGAGAAAATTCAGAAGCAAGATGAAGGAAAGCAAGAATATTGAGAACATTCTTCTTTTCATTTTACATCAATAAGAATAGTAGAAAAGCACTATTTAAGCTTTTTCTTCTATAAATGTCCATATGAATAGCAGTCGCTTTCTATGACGTTTTTCCTCTATACGAAAAACCCAAATGGATTTCCAATCCTAAAAATATAACTGAGCTTTCAACTAGCGGCATAACCTGTTCTTATTCTAGGGTCAATATAAGAGTATATTAGCTCAACTATGAAGTTTGCAAGCAGCAGGGTTGATATGAGCAGTATGAACGTTCCCTGAATCATTGGATAGTCTAGCCTACTTAATGATGTGAATACAAGATATCCGGTGCCCGGATAGCTGAAGACCAGCTCCGTTATCAGGGAGCCGCCTAGAATAGTTCCAAAGTTTAGGGCCAGCCCAGTTACTTGGGGAAGCATCGAGTTTTTGAAAATATACCTTAAAACCTTATTGTCCGATAAGCCTAGCGAGTCAGCGTAGCTCACGTAATCTGCACCAAGCTCGTAAATTACCATTGAGCGCATGCCGATGGCCCAGCCACCTATGGCGGCAAGGACTATGGAGAAGAAAGGAAGCACATAATGGTATATGAAGTCTATTATGAATGTTACAGTGAGAGAAGGTATAAGAGCTTTGCTATAAGCTCCGCCAAGTGGAAAGACTCTGAAGGTTACAGCAAACATGTAGAGCAAGATCATTGCAAGCCAATAGTAAGGCGTCTGGGAGAGAGTTAGAAAAACAGGTAGCAAAGCGTTGTCTACTGCGGTTTTTCTTTTATAGCCTGCTAACGCGCCTAGAAGATTGCCGAGGATCCAGGAGACAATCGTGGCCGGTATCAAGAGCCCTAGGGACCAAGGTAGGTAAATGAAAACCAGGTCAGTGACTTTTCGAGGGTAAAACGCTATAGAGGTGCCTAAGTCTCCTTGAAGCAGCCGGGCGAAGAACTCTATTACCTGTTCGTGTAACGGCCTTCCTATGCCGAACTCTTGCATAAGCTGTTTATAAACCGCCTGAACAAGGTCTGGGTTTGTCTGAGCCTGTTGAAACATGCGATAAAGAATCTGGGCAAGCGGGTTTCCAGGTATCGCTCTCGGCAAGGCGAATATTATAAGCAGGAAGGCAAAAAAGGTTGTTAAAAGAAACGCTACGCGTCTGGCAATGTACCGGAGTAATGGATTCAATCTATACGTATTTTATCTTATAGCAAGTTAAAAAGTTTTGCGGTAGATCAAAGCCTAGTAGTTAAAAGCCCTCCCACTTCTTATACAGAAGCGGGACATCAGCCTTGAGCCTTTTAGTGTACTCGGAGCACGCGTGCTCCAATATTTCTTCAGGCGGTCCTTTCTCTACTATTAGGCCCTTATACATTATGAGTATTTCATCGCTGACGTAGTAGGCTAGGCCTAGGTCGTGCGTTATGAATATGACCGAAGTTTTATACTCATCTCTTAAGTTTGTGAAGAGCTGTAGAACATCCTTCCTAGTTGAGGCATCTATCATCGAAACAGGTTCGTCAGCCAGTATGAGTCTAGGTTTAATCATGTAGCATCTTGCTACCATGATCCTTTGCCTTTGCCCGCCGCTAAGCTCATGCGGATATTTGCCTAAAACCTCATCCCAGTTAAGGCCGACTTCTCTTAGTGCCTCGCGAACAGCCATATCTTTATCGATACCCTTATCATCCATGAGCTCAAAAGCTTGATAGAGTACTCTATCCACCTTCTGAAGAGGATTAAAGGAGGCATAAGGGTCTTGAAAAATACCATGTACTTTTCGCCAGTATTCTTTTAGTTCTTCATGCTTTCGTAGCATGGTTACATCACTGCCTTCAAACAAGATCTGGCCAGAAGTTGGTGGAAGAAGCTTCAGAATCATCTTCGCCATCGTTGTCTTACCTGAACCACTTTCACCCACCAAAGATATGAACTGGCCGGGATTTACTTGGAAAGACACGTTCTTTACAGCAACTATCTCCTTCTTCCTGAGCAATCCGACGATGAAAACCTTAGTCAGGTTGTTTACTTCAAGAAGCAACCTTATCCACTCTCCTTGAAGCGAAAAGATGGCATGCTACGAGAGTTTTGTCTCCGATCTCTAATAAGGCGGGCTCCTCTTTTGAACACAAGTCCATTGCAAACTTGCAACGCGGGTGGAAGCGACATCCGCCGGGTGGTTTCAAAAGGTTCGGCGGCTCGCCAGCTATAGAAACGATTCCCCGCCTCCTGACCTCGGGTTCGGGTGTGACGACAGCGTTTATCAGTCCACTGGTGTATGGGTGCTTGGGGCAGTATAGCACGTTATCTGTGGAACTCAGCTCAACTATTTTGCCTGCATACATGATTCCGATTAGGTCGGCTATTTGCCTGAGAACCGCTATGTCATGGGTGACGAATATCATGCTTTGAATTATACCAGACTTCTTAAGGTCTACAAGCATCTTGAGAACCTGTTTTTGAGTTGAGACATCTAAAGCCGAAGTCGGCTCATCCACTATAAGAAGCTTGGGATTTAGGAGTGTCGAGGTAGCTATGACAGCCCTCTGTTTCATACCCCCACTCAGCTCGTGCGGATGCATGTAAAGAGCTTTAACGTCCAGGTTCAATTCCTCAAACCTTCTTCTCGCCATAGATAAAATCTCGGAATCAGAGAGCTTCTTGTGTTGCAGCACCACGTCCTTTATGAAATCTAACACTTTTTTAGTAGGCATTAGGGCGTTAAGTGCAGACTGAGGAACCAATGAAACCCTCACCCCCCATACGTTCTTTTTAAGGGTTTTTCTATCAATGCCTGATATATTTTGACCATCGAGTGTTATAGTTCCCTCCACTAGGTGCAATGGTGGTTTTATGAATCCAAATAGCGTGTTGACCAATGTCGACTTGCCACAGCCAGACTCACCAGCAAGTCCTAGGGTTATGCCTTTTTCCAATGACAGGTTGACCCCGTCCACTGCCTTAACTTTACCGTTAGGTATGAAATAATATGCCCTAACATTTTCAGCCTGTAGGAGAGTCATCTCATCAGCCTCCCTTCAACCTAGGGCTGAAATATTCGTCTAGAGATGTTGACAAGAGTAAAAGGGAGGTTGCTAGAAGCACCAAGCATGCACCCGGTGGACCGAACCACCACCACATACCGCGCCTCACGGATTCAAGCAGCTGCGCCCAATAGAGTATAATCCCGAGTGAGATGCCTTTAGTTACACCGAGCCCTATCATGCTCAGACCTGCCTCTGCTATCATTGCACCCGACATTAACAGGACAAAAGCCATGAACGTGTATGACGCCATATTAGGCAGTAGGTCTTCCCATATAATTTTGAAATCGCTTAATCCAGCCATTCTCGACATCTGTATAAACTCTCTCTCCTTCAAGCTCAGCACTTGAGACCTTACGGCTCTTGCAAGCCAGGGCCATGAAGTCAGGCCTATTATCAGAGAAACGAAAAACGGGTTTCTCTCCTTTAGATAAGCAGCTATCAGCATCATGATCAGGATAGAGGGGAGCACGAGAATTATATCCGTCATCAGCATTAAGAAACCATCTATAAGCCCGCCTTTGAAACCTGAAATAACACCTATAGTTAAGCCTATGGCCAACGCTATCGCTGCTGCTGTGAGGCCTATGTAGAACGAATTCTTTATTCCGTGGAGCAGTAGCGCTAGTAGATCCCTACCCCAACTGTCAGTACCTAAGGGAAACTTCTCCGAGGGAGGTAGTTCGGGAGGGCCGACCATCTTTAAGGGATCAACTGGATATATCGCAGATCCGATTATACTTACTAGGATCGTGCCTATGAATATGGCTAAACTTAAGACTAACTTCTTTATCTTGAAAAGGTCTTTGATGATCCTGCTTACCATACTGCCCACCCTTATATCTTATTTATACGTTTTTATTTGCGAAATATGTTTTAAACTTTTCTTCTTAAATCATTGTCCAGCTTAAATTAGTTACAGGATATGCATAAAATCTAACTACGTATGCGTGAGAATACGGAAGAATCGGAATGTTAAAAACAGAATATTCCCCCACTGTTACTATAACCCTAGGAATTCAGGTTCACAAAGGTTCCTACGGGCTTAGGCAACCCGATAGTCAGGAACCCTCTTCAGCAGCATCCCGCCTATGGGTATGGGCGTGAGTTTCTGGGCTAACGCTTTAGCCCTCTCCAGCTTAACCATGCTGTCAGCGTAAATAGTGAACAGCTTGTCACCCTTCTTAACTTGGCTGCCCATTTTCTGCCAGATCACCATGCCCGCCCCCCTGTCTCTGGGGGCCCCGGCTGTGCGGCATATCTGGATCACGGCAGCATTGTTCACCGTCTGAACATACCCATCCTCCCAAGCAGTAAAGTCGTAAGTGTACTTTCCCACCTTAATATCGTCGGAAGTCGCATCAGGGTTGCCGCCTTGAGCAGCAATAATCTCCTTAAGCTTCGAGAGGGCTTTTCCACTTCTAAGAGTCTCCTCAGCAAGCTCT
>JAWCMB010000110.1:0-5314 GCA_038850115.1 Thermoproteota archaeon | reverse complement strand
TCCGTATACATGTACCCTGGATATCCTCTTCTACCTGGAACCTCTTCTCTAGCGGCTGAGACTTCTCTCAGCGCCTCAGCGTAGTACGTCATATCGCTAAGCACAACTAGCACATGCATATCCTGTTCAAAGGCAAAATACTCGGCTGCTGTAAGAGCAAGCCTAGGTGTTAAGAGCCTTTCAATAGCCGGGTCTTCAGCTAGGTTTATAAACATTATGGTGCGATCCATAACACCCATGTTTTCAAAGTCTTCCCTAAACCATCTAGCTTCGTCGGCTGTTACACCCATGGCTCCAAAGACCACTATGAACTCTTCTTCTTCACCCCTGACCTTGGCTTGTCTAACTATCTGAGAAACCATAAGCATGTGGGGGAGGCCGGCACCTGAAAATATTGGAAGCTTCTGACCTCTGACGAGGGTATTCATACAATCTATAACAGATATCCCCGTCTGAATAAATTCAGATGGATGGGCTCTCGAGAACGGATTTATTGGTATACCGTGGACATCTAATTCATACTCAGGTAATGGATTAGGCCCGCCATCTATAGTTTCACCTCTACCATTGAAAATTCTACCCAATAAGTCCATTGAAACGCCAAGTTTAATTGGTTCTCCCGAGAATCTAACTTTTGTCCTCCGAATTTCTAGATCAGATGTTCCTTCGAAGACTTGAATAATAGCTATGTTCTCTGCTACTTCGATTACTTGACCAAGCCTTTCTTCACCAGTATGAGTTGTAACTTCTACAAGCTCACCGTAACTCACGTTCTTAGCTTCGACGAATAGAAGTGGACCTTTAATCTCCTTAACAGTTGAAAGAATTAAACCACTATAGACATATTTGTAAGCCAACTTAAGAACCCCCGCCTCTTGCGGATTTTTCAATAAGCTTATTTATCTGTTCATCTATACTCCGGCTGATAGCTGGAATTGTTTTCTTAAACTCTTCATAGTCAATTATTTTCATCCTCGAAATAATCTCCACGATCGGTAACGATAAGAGTTCTGCTAAAGGAACGCCCTTATTAATTGCATCTCTCATCTTATCTCGCAACCTGAATATTAGGTTAAGCATTTGATATGTTTTATCTAATGGGCAGTATACGTCTATCGGGTGAAAAGCACTCTGTCTAAGGAAGCTTTCTTTAATTATTCTAGCAATCTCAAGCGTTAAACGCTGAGTTTCCGTTAAAACTTCCGGACCTAATAAGGCGACAAGTTCTCTAAGCTCTTCTTCCTCTCTTAAGAGGTTCATAGCCTCAGTGCGGATGAAAGACCAGTCTTGAGCTACATTTTTCTCATACCAGTCTCTCATCGAATCAAAATACATAGAGTAGCTTGTCAACCAATTTATAGCTGGGAAGTGTCTCCTATGCGCCAAGTTAAAATCTAAAGCCCAGAAAACCTTGGTAAGTCTAAGTGTGCTCTGAGTTACAGGCTCTGAGAAGTCTGCTCCTGGCGGTGAAACTGCTCCAACCACTGCCACGGATCCTTCTTCTCCGGCTAAAGTCACTACTCTACCAGCTCTAGAGTAGAACTCGGCAAGCCTTGTAGTTAAGTAAGCAGGATATCCTTCTTCACCAGGCATCTCTTCAAGCCTACCGCATATTTCTCTTAAGGCTTCAGCCCATCTGGAGGTAGAGTCGGCCATCAGTATTACATCATACCCCATATCTCTATAATACTCGGCTATCGTTATTCCAGTGTAGATACTTGCTTCTCTAGCGGCAATAGGCATGTTAGATGTGTTAACTATTAGAATCGTTCTGTCCAATAATGAGTAATCCGTCCCAGGAATCTTCAATTTAGATATTTCATCAATAAGTCCAGCCATTTCATTTCCTCTTTCGCCGCAACCGACGAATATAGCTACGTCGGCATCGGCATATTTAGCTAGAGTATGTTGTAGTACAGTTTTCCCAGTTCCGAAACCCCCTGGAACCGCAGCAGTTCCACCTTTAGCCACAGGAAAGAACGCGTCTATAACCCTTTGTCCAGTTGTTAAAGGTATGTTGGGAGGAAGCTTGGACTTATATGGTCTAGGTCTTCTCACCGGCCATGTATGCATAAGCTTTAAACCAATTTTCTCTCCCCCGGCTCTGACCTCAGCTATGGTATCTTCAACTGTATACTCACCTTCAGAAGCCATATACTCTACGGTACCCTCAACATTTGGCGGTGCGAGGACCTTATGTTTACAGACGGGAGTTTCATCTACGAACCCAAGTATATTTTCTGGAACCTTGGATCCCACTTTGATAATGGGTTGGAAAAACCACTTTCTGTTTCTATCAAGTATATTAGGAGTTAGTCCTCTTCTTATGAAGAAACCCACCATTTCTTGGATAACATGGAGAGGCCTTTGAATACCATCAAATATGTGCCTAATTAAGCCTGGACCAAGTTCTACTGAAAGCGGCTTCCCCGTTCCCTCAATTGGCTCACCTGGTCTTAAGCCAGTAGTCTCCTCGTAAACTTGTATAAACGCATTATCTCCACTAAGCCCTATGACTTCACCTATAACCCCCTCTTCTCCAACTCTTACAAGCTCGTACATATGTAACCCTGTGGTATTTTTAGCCATAACGAAAGGCCCGACTATTCTAGATATCGTGCCTCTTACTGGCATACCATCACGTCGGCGTAAATATGAGTGATTAGTCGTATATAGGCTTAACTTCATGCCGATGCAACAAATGTTCAAATCCGTACATGAAGAGGAACTGAAGACATGGGAACAGTTGATAAATGCTTATACCTTAAACTTTTAGAATCAAATAGAGAGACATCATTGTGGGGAGACCCAAAAAATCAAGAAATCGAACAAAAACTTTAAAAGATTTTTAAGAAAATAAATCGTTTGACCATAATTGGACGACGAATTTGACATTATACGGAGGGCTGAAGAGGAAGCTGAAAAAATTGTTGAGGATGCAAAGAAGAAAGCTCAGCTTGTGGTTGTAGAAGCTTCTCTAAGCGCTAGTAAGGAAGCAGATGCTACTCGAAAAAGCATCTTAGAAGAGGCTGAAAGAAAGGCAAGGGAAATATTAGCAATGGCTGAGAAAGAGGCTGAAAGAATTATGAGGGGTGCTGTTGAAGAAGAAGCTGAGCAGCTGAGGAAGACTGCTGAGGCGAAAATCCAGGAAGCAGTAAGTTTTATAGTTAAAAGAGTTTTGGAGGTTGAATGACCTTATGAAGACTGTTCATGAGGATGCTATACTTGAAGACTTCATAAAAAGGATACGGGTGCGGAGAGAAGAAGAGGCACAGGAAATTCTTAAAAAAGCCGAGGAAGATGCTATGAAAATAATTGAAGCCGCAAAAGAAGAGGCCCGTATAAAAGCATTGAAGGAAGCTGAGAGGATTGTTCAAGAAGCTGAAAGCAAAAGTGTTATGATGAAACGTATAGCTGAAACTAAAGCCCGTCTTGCATATAGGTTAAGGATTCTTCAAGAGAAGAATAAACTGATTGAAACTGTTTTTGAAAACGTAATAGAGTTTTTGAAAAAAGAAGTAGTGTCTTCGGCAGAGTATGAGAAAATCTTAGAAGGATTGATTTTAGAGGCGGCCGTAACCATTGGAGGTGGAGAATTAAAGGTGATTTTGTCAAAGCCATGTAAACTTGACTTTGAATATTTAGCAAAAGTGGTGGAGGAGAAGACTGGAGTTAAAACGAAGTTTGAAACCATTTTAAAACCTATGAGTTTTATAGGAGGAGCCTTGGTCACGACCAAAGATGAAACAATTATTTTTGATAATACCTTTGAGGGGAGAGTTAAGAGAATGAGGAAAGACCTTATAAGAGAGGTATCGCGTATTCTCTTCCAAACAGAGAAGGACCTTACCCCTTAAGGGTGAATAGTATGTTCTTACCGACGAAGATGGTTGCTGTAAGAGTGTATGTTTATGGCGATAAATTGAATGAACTTCTTTATGAACTGGGTAAGCTTAAATGTTTTCATTTTTCAGATACGCGTAAAACACTTAAGGATATACAATATGTTGAAACAAAAGATACGTTATTTAGAATAAACAATTTAATTTCACGACTAAACTCTATCATAACATTTCTGAAAATTAAGGTCAAAGATGAAGAGGTTAGTATTCCCACTGGAGATTTGAATGCGTATTTAAATGAAGTGGAGAAAGAAGTGGAGAGAATAGAGAGCTACATAATGCGTGTTCGAGGTGAGAGCACAGAGCTGGAAAGTAAAGAGTATGAGAGAGAGCTTGCCAAAATGGCCGAAGAAAAAAAGAAGATTCTGTCTTCTATGTTTAATACATTAACTGCAGCGAAAGCCATGGAGGAAGCTAAGGGAACTATGGGTAAAATAAAAACCATATATATGTTTGAAGGATATATACCAGAGGAAAAGGTAAAGGAAGTTTCTGCTTGCATTGAGAGACACATGGGATACCTTAAAATCATCCCAGAGGCAGGAGAAAGTACACCGGCCGTTGCAACGTCTCCAAAAGCTTTAGAGGCTTTTCACAAGCTGATAAGTGCTTATAAACCGTTAAATGGCAGGGAAATTGATCCTACGATAATTTTTGCATTTACCTTCCCCTTAATCTTTGGTATGATGTTTGGAGATATCGGTCACGGTCTCCTTATACTTCTATTCGGTATTCTCTTTAACTGGGTAAGACGTCGAATGCCTAAAGAACCCGGTGGAATTGTAGGGTATGTTTTAAAAGGAGCCCCTCTATTAATCGCATGTGCAATTACATCGATAATCTTTGGTTTCTTATATGGGGAACTTTTTGGATCCCATGAGTGGTTTGCCACTCTCACTGGACTACACGAACCACCGTGGTTTTCACCTTTGGAAAACCCAATGATGATGATTAAATACGCTATTTTAATAGGGACATTGCACATAAGCCTAGGATTGATTATAAACCTCGTAAATAAGCTCTTAAATAGAGAGTACAAGGAGGCTTTAAGCCCACTGTTATGGATCTGGTTGTACTGGAGCGGTAGCTACCTAGTATTTACATATGGTTGGGGGGTTTTCAAAATTATTCTAAACCTTGAAATTATCATCCCCTTTGTCTTTTTACCGCTTGGAGCTATGGCTGTTTCCAACATTGTGCTTCATGGTACGGAGGGCGTGGCAGAATCCATGGAACAGTTCTTATCGTCAATATCTCATACGGTGTCCTATTTGCGGATTGTGGCTTTAAATATGGCTCATGGACTTCTTAGCAAACTTATCTTACCAGCTAGCCCAGTTGGCTTTATAGCGTTTGTACTTGGGACATTATTCCTCATCCTTGGTCTTGAGCAGTTTCTTGCATTTCTCCAT
>JAWCMB010000109.1:5000-5337 GCA_038850115.1 Thermoproteota archaeon | reverse complement strand
GGTTTGAAGGCTTCGTTATGACGGACTGGTTTGCGAGGGATGATCCGGTGGAGATGATGAGGGCGGGCAACGATATGATAATGCCGGGGAAGGCGCATCAGGTTGACTCCAATAGGAAGAACGAGGTGGAGGCGATAATTAATGCTGTTAGAGAAGGAAGGCTCGACGAGAAAATCCTCATCAGGAATGTGAAGAACATTCTGAGGGTTCTAGTAAACTCGCCTTCATTCAGAGGGTACGAGTATTCTAACAAGCCTGATCTCGACTCTCACGCTAGAGTCGCCTATGAGGCTGGCGTGGAGGGCGTGATCCTTCTTAAGAACAATGGAGCGTTGCC
>JAWCMB010000109.1:0-4990 GCA_038850115.1 Thermoproteota archaeon | reverse complement strand
CGCTCTCTTCGGAACAGGCCAGATAGAGACCATAAAGGGTGGTACTGGAAGCGGTGACACCCACCCGAGGTACGTAATACCCATACTTGACGGGATGAGAGAGAGACGCCTGAGGATAGACGAGGAGCTTGTGGAGGTCCACACCAGATACTTGGCCGAGATCAGGAATAAGGATGAATACAGGATAGAGAAAACAATGTTCGGCGAGATCTTTAAGCCGGTTCCCCAGGACTTTCTGAGCGAGGATGAGATAGGGAGGTTTGCGGAGAGGAACGAGGTTGCGGTCATCGTGATAAGCAGGATATCGGGTGAGGGCTACGATAGGAAGCCTGAGAAGGGGGACTTCTACCTGAGCGACGATGAGAGGAGACTGCTGGAAAGAGTTTCTAAAGCGTTCCATGAGCGTGGCAAGAAGGTTGTAGCCATATTGAACATAGGTTCCCCGATAGAGGTTGCCAGCTGGAGGAACATGGTGGACGGCATCCTCCTAGCATGGCAAGCGGGTCAGGAAGCAGGGAGGATTGTTGCCGACATTGTTTCCGGGGAGAGAAACCCGTCGGGCAAGCTTCCGACAACCTTCCCCATGGGCTACTCTGACGTTCCCTCTTGGAGCTTCCCAGGGGAGCCTAGAGACAACCCGCAGAGAGTCGTGTATGAGGAAGGGATATACGTCGGCTACAGGTACTATGACACTTTTGGGGTGGAGCCCGCCTACGAATTCGGCTTCGGCCTATCCTACACATCCTTCGAGTATAGGAATCTGAAGGTTGAGACGGTGAACAATAGGGTGATTGTTTATTTCGAAGTTGAGAATACTGGAAGAATTCCTGGGAAAGAGGTTGCTCAAATCTATGTTAGGGCGCCGAAGGTTAGGATAGAAAAGCCTTTCCATGAGCTTAAGGGGTTCCATAAGACGAGGCTTTTAAACCCTGGAGAGAAGGAGAGGATTACGGTTGAGCTGGACTTTAACTCGCTTGCAAGCTATGATGGTGAGGAATGGGTTGTCGAGAAGGGAGAGTATGAAGTAAGGGTAGGCGCCTCCTCAAGAGACATCAGACTCGTAGGCAGGTTCACCGTCAACTAGTGGTCTCCTCACATTCTTTTTCTTGCTTCCATATTTTACCAGTTCACCTGGTCTTATCAAGATTACCGCTTGACTCGCGGCTCATTAAGTCTTTTTGCCTAAATGAACCTGTGCGGCTCAAGCCTCTAGCCACAAATATATAAGGAAGTAGTGCTTGTTAAAACCCGGGAGTGTTTCATGGGCTTCGACGGTCTCAGGGCTGCTCTTAATAATGCTGTCCAAAACGTTTTCCCAGGGGTTTCAGTGGCTGTTTATTTTGAAGACACGCTTGTCTACGAGGAGGCTTTCGGATACGCTGAAACGATCCCGGGGATAAGAGAAACATCAGTGGATACGCTTTACGATCTCGCCTCCCTAACTAAGCCTCTCGCAGCATCCATCATCGTCGCCAGGCTTCTGGAGGAGGGTCTTCTCCATTTGAAGCAGAAGGTTTCGGAAGTCCTGCCTGAGTACTGTAAGACTAACGCGGGGCAGGACGAGCTTAAAAGCAGGACTGAAATATGGATGCTGCTCTCCCATTCAGCCGGCCTCCCAGCATGGGCACCGCTTTACAAGCTTGGGAAGAAAAGTAGGGTTGAGCTCCTCGAGGAGGCTGTGAGATCCTCCATCAGCTTTCCACCTGGGTCAAGGGTTATCTACAGCGACATCGGCTACATTGTTCTCACAGCGTTAATAGAAAAAATTGCTGGTGAAAAGATGGATAGTCTTTTCGAGAAACTGGTTGCAAGGCCTCTTGGCCTTAGGAAGACTGTTTACAATCCTTTAAGCCACGTTTTCTCGAAAAACCAGGTTGCTTCAACGGAGATCGACCCTGGGACCGGCTGCCCGTTAAGAGGGGTTGTTCACGATGAGAATGCTAGGGCTCTGGAAGGCATATCGGGCCACGCGGGATTGTTCTCAACATGTAGGGAGGCTGCGCTGATAGGGAACGAGATGCTGCAAGCATACTTGGGTAGGAGTGACCGTCTTGTTAAAAAGGCTACTGCGATGACGATGCTGAGACCTTGGGCGGATGACGATTACTGCTATGGGTTGGGTTGGCAGGTTTACAGGAAGACTGTTACCCAGGCTTTCGGAGACCTGTTTACTGATGGCAAGGCTTTCTGCCACACGGGTTTCACAGGCACCTCAATATGTATAGATGTTGAGCAGAGGGTTGTCGCAGTCCTTTTAAGCAACAGGGTTCACCCGAGCAGGGAGAACATGAAGATAGTGGGTTTCAGACCTATTTTTCACAACCTGTTAATATCCTCCCTGTAACACTGTTTTTCCATGAAAACGATTATGGGCGTCGGCTCTCAAACATGTTTATAAGTCTTTCAAAACCATGTTTCCACATGGCTGGAAGAGTCTACCCTTTGATAGTTCCTTCCCAATACAAGAATAGTATTCCGGATATTGGCGGAGGCGTTGGGACGCCGAGAATGGTTTATGATCCTGAGACAGGGGGCTGGCTTCTCTTCTTCACCGGCTGGAGGAACGCTAACTCTAGAGAGGTCTATTCTGCTGAGGTTGAAAAAGATATGAGGGTGAGTAGGATTAAGAAGATGTTGCAATCGCCGCCGACGAGGGACGCTGTCAACGCGATTTACGATCCTTGGAAGGACGGTTTCATCGTTCTTACGACTGAAGGCGGACCGTTGCAAATCAGGTTTTTCGACAGGGGTATGAGGGAGCTTGGTTCAAGAAAGCTGCTCGACGGGATGCAGGATTCTGGAGCCGGCGTCCTCAGCCTGATGGGAGGGTACAGCGAGCAGAACCCGAATGCAGCAATATTCTATCCAAGGGGAGACAGGGTTCTCTGGAGGCTTGTGAAGCGTGTCGACGATTTGAACGCTTTGGAGCTCGGTGAAGAAATGGTTTTCTCCAACTGGGAGGATTCTAACGACGTTATAGATGCTTTCAGGGCTAACGACAAGTTCGGTGTTCTCGTAGAGTATTTCACCGACAGGCAGAACTGGAGGTCCCGAATAGCTTTGTGCGGAGCCTATCTTGCTCCCAACGTGAGGGGTTTGAGCGCAAGCCTGCCCGTGCCTTTCAACGACGGCCACAGCAACTTCGGCCATCCCTCCTTTACCACAGGCCCTGACGGTAAGCCTAAGGTTCTCTTCAGCTTCTTCATGTCGCACGCGCCCCCGTTTCCAATTGTAGACTACAGCAGGCAGTGGAGACATGAGATCTGGGTCTGGGAGCCGGGTTTCAATATTTTCGACGCCAAGACCTATGGAAGGATGTTCGACAAGCTGGTGTTCGACGACAAGGCTGTTAAGAATCCTCCTTTCTACGATCTTCTTGGGGCGAGGAGGGTTTTCCTCGGAGTGTCTTGCCCGTCTGGGAAAACGCTAACCGTCAGGGTTCAGCAGGCTGCGAGCCTGAAGGAGCATTTGGAGGGGAATTTTGTAGAAGAGGCTTTCAAAGTTGTTAAGCATGCTTGGAGAACCCTGGATAACCCGCTTGGCACGCTCAGGATAAGTGTGGGCAAGGGCTCTACCGTATGGCTTGTCGCGGAGTATTAGCATTCTCGATCCTGCTACACTAGTGGTAGGAGGTTTTTCACCTGCACAGGTTTCCCTTGGCCCGTGAGGCGCTTCATCACTCGAATAAGCTTTATAATCGCTGGCCCTGCTTCCCCCCAGGCTTCTCAGAGGAGGCTGCTAAATGGCTAAGCATGGGAACCTGGTTAAGCCGGAGAAGGTTGAGCACGTGACCGTCTACTATAGGAGCGGCGAGTATGCTGGGTGGCCTTTCAACGGTGGCCTCTGGGGCTTCGGAGACGGCGAGGTTCTCGTAGGCTTTAACCGCAACAGGTGTGCTTACAGTTCTCCCAGAGATGTTGAACACGCGAGGGTACAGCTGGGCGGCGGCCAGCTTGTGACTATGCGTTCAAAGGATGGCGGCCGCACTTGGCCTGTTGAAAGCCTTAGGGTTATCGTTGAGAGTAAGGCTGAGCTGCGCGCGAAGATCCTCCTCTATCATCCGGATGATAGTCCTCTGCCGAAGCCTAGGCCCGTTGATTTCTCGAAGCCGGGTTCAGCGTTAGCGGTTGAAACACCGTTAGGCAACGAGACCGGTCCCACGGCGTACTTTGTCACGCGCGACAAGGGGTATTCATGGGAGGGCCCACACCTTCTCTCCGACCCCGTGTTCGAGACTATTCAGGCACGCCCCTCCTACGTGGTTCGCTCAGACGGGGCAGTTTTATGGTTTGTCCAGGGGACGCGTTTCGACGAGGCTGCGCGGGGAAGGAGGATTCCTGAGGGGAGGCCCATGGTTTTGGCTAGCATAGACGGTGCTTTAACCTGGCGTTTCCTAAGCTACGTTACGCCTGAGGATTCTTATCCTCCTAAGATTTGTCCTCATCCCGCTGTTCTACCAGACGGCAGGATTATCGTCGCCCTTAGAGCAGTATGGCCAGACTGGAGGCTCCACTGGACTGAAACATATGTTTCTGAGGACGGGGGCTTAACCTGGCGTTTCCTCTCAAGGGTTAACGACTGGGGTGCTCCGGCGTCGCTCCTCGTTCTTAAAGACGGTAGGCTGCTCTGCACCTACGGCTACAGGGTGCCGCCCTACGGGGTGCGCGCCAGGATAAGCGATGATTACGGTGAAACCTGGGGGAGGGAGATAGTTCTGCGCGACGACGGGGGCAGCCCGGATCTGGGTTATCCCCGCACCGTGCTCCTCCCGGATGGGAAGGTTCTCGCAGTCTACTATTTCAACAGGGCTGGAGACGCTGTTGACTGCGATGGCGGCGTCAGGCATATTGCTTCAACCATATTTGAAGCCCCGTATTGAGCCAGGTTTTCGGGGCTAAGCGTGTTCGGAGTGCACGCGGCTCGTGGTTTTCGTTTAGAAACGGTTGGGCGCCTCTCAAAATCTTTAAAACCGGCTTTGAACCGGGTTAGA
>JAWCMB010000108.1:303-5376 GCA_038850115.1 Thermoproteota archaeon | reverse complement strand
GAGGCCTGTGAGGTTCAGGACAGTAGGATGGGGCCAGGTTCCGTGGCGGAACGTGATAACAGCGTTGCTGGAGACAGGTTACAACTATGTTTTAAGCGTTGACCACGAGGACCCGTGTTTCAGTAGGGACTCCAGCGTTGAGCAAGTATTGTTCTTCCTAAAGCCTCTTGTGCGCGTTGAGCCTCCTGAGGTTAAGCCCTGGTGGTAGAACATGCTAAGACAGTGCACACCACTCGAAAAATAGTCGGATCTAGTCTCCTTCCTTTTTCCCTAATGTTTTTTCAATGATCCCTGCATTAGGAAATAGCTTATTCAATCAGCTTCATGTCTTCGATCCTAGCCGGGCAGTGTGGTGCGAAAACCTCAACGTTCAAGCCTGTCTCCTTGAGGGCTGCAGTGGGGGTTACTCCGCTTATTATTGAGACGCCGCACCTGCCGGCTCCAACAGGTATTCCTAGGATAGGCTCCTCGGGGAGGCCGATTACTGAAAGAATGCTCCATCCCACTGACAATAGGTCTGAAAGTGTTTTCTCAACCTTGTCCCGAGCCTCCCTTGGTGTCTCCCTGTAGTTTGCGGGTATTAAGCCAGTTCCGGTTTTCAGAAAGCCAATTATTGAAGTCATGTTCCTGTAGGTGAAGACTTCGAGAGGAGGCACGGTTGTACCCTCGTAAGACATTAGCTCCACGAATCTCACGGGCCTCCTGGTTACGAACTGCAGTATACCGCCGTACTTAAGGATCAACGGTATTCCGGACCTTATGAGGATGCCGTCGACAGTCAGGTTGCAGACTGTGAGAAGCGCGGCCCTACCCTTGTCTACAGAAATATTCTCGTACGACTCGTCCTCATCTATTATTTTAAAGTAGGGTGCGAGAAGCAGCTTGGCGTCGTTAAGGCTCCGCAATACTTCAAGAGCCTTATCCAGATGCTCCTTACCTATGAGGGTCACGTTTGCTACAACCCTGCCCCTGTTAGATCTTGGCGTGAAGGTTACTGAGTATGCGAGTGAAAGGTAACGTGTAAGCACGAAGTCTAAACGTTGATAAGTCAGCGATCCAATTAACTCTTGAAGACCGGCTTCGGTTATTGAACGCCCGTTCTTACCGTGGCTTATGACGAGGCCCTTGTCTTCAAGAGTCTTCAAATAGTTTCTCACTGTTCTCTCGTTGATGAAGAAGCCTCTTTTAACGAGCTCCCTGGTTATCGTTGTAGACCCAACCGGCTCACTGCTCTCGCTCAGGATTCTGAGTATGCCGATTTTAACCGGCTCTTCGCGTTGAGCATGCTTACCCATTCTGATGTAGAGTTTATTCCGCCATTTATATGATTTTTCAAGCCTCAGGGTTAAAGGTTCAAACCTAAAGTTTATGAGTCCACAGCCGTTTTTCCACCGGGATGGATTGGGAGACGGTTCTCAAAGAGTATGGTGCGATGGTTGAGAAAAAGGTTGGAGAAATCTTCTCTAAAACCGTTAAGGAGGCTGAAAAATACCATCCGTTTGTAAAGGATGCTTACATCTGCTTAAGGGAGTTTACGCTTCGAAAGGGTAAAAGGCTTGCCTCATGCAGTACTCTAGCTACGTACAAGGGTTATGTTGACACGGTTGACGAGAAAATACTCAACGCCTGCGCCAGTATTGAGATCTATCGTCAGAGCATCCTTGTTCACGACGACCTGGTCGACATGGAGGAAACGAGGAGAGGAGGTAAAACCGTGCACAGGTTTTTAGCGGATAGGCATGGGGAGCGGTTTGGGGAAGGGGTGGCGCTGTTCCTCGGTAACATGGCCTACTCGCTGGCGGTGCAGACCATAATGGGCTCAGGCTTCCCCCGTGAGAAAACCACCGAGGTGTTAAGCTTGCTTTCAGAAGGCTACAAGGAGGTTAACGAGAGCCAGATGCTCGATCTTCTCTTTGAGCATAAGGATGTGGATGCTGAGGAGTGGCGTGTAATGGCTTCCAAGAGGGCTGCCTCCCTCTTCAAGGTCACCATGGTTGCTGGGGGGCTCCTTGGAGGAGCTCCCGAGGCGGATCTGCGGCTTCTCAAGGAGGCTGCTGTCAACATAGGTTATGCTTTCGACATCCAGGATGACATAATAGATACTTACGCTTCAGAGGAAGAGTATGGCAGGCCTCCCTGCGGAGACATAAGGCTTGGTAAGAAGCCTCTTCACATAATCTATTCCTTGAAATCGCCAGATTCAGAAGCATCGGTTTTTTTGAAAAGCCTACTGGGGAAGGCGAGCCTCACCAGGGAGGAGGTTGAAAAGGTTAGAAGCCTTGTTAGGCGTACCGGGGGGCTGGACAGTGCGAAAAAAGCCTCCAAGAGGCATGCTGAGGAGGCTAGGAGGTTGATCGCTGAGACAAGCATGCTCGGGGAAGCAAAGGATTTCTTCAACCATATGATTACCTACATAGAGAACAGTCTGGACTGGTACCGGTGAACAAGTGTTCCCACGGGCAGGCTTAAGTTAAGTTTATTACCTGTTTCTAAACACCTTGAGCCATGGTCTTCAGGATCGGCTTAATAGGGTGTGGAGGAATAGCGAACGCGCACATGCAGGTTCTCTCAAACATAAGGGAGGTCCAACTGGTTTCCTTCTGCGACATTGTTGAAGATAAGGCTAAAGAATTCAACTTTAAATATGGAAAGGGTAATGCGACCGTATACAGCGATTTCTCCAGGATGCTTGAGAAGGAGAAGCTTGACATTGTCTACGTCTGCCTGCCCCCGTTTGCGCATTCAAACGAGGTTGAGCTTGCTGCTGAAAACGGGGTTCACGTTTTCATCGAGAAGCCGATAGCCCTAGACATGGGAAAGGCGAAGAGTATGGTTGACGCGGCTAAGAGGTACGGCATAAAAACACAGGTAGGGTTCCAGCTGAGGTTCGGAGCCGCGGTGGAGTATTTCAGGAGGATGATTGAACAGGGTGAAGCCGGGCCGGTTGGCTTGTTCTTGGCTAAATACTATTGTAATTCTCTGCACTCGCCATGGTGGAGGGACAGGTCTAAGAGCGGTGGACAAGTTGTCGAACAGATCATTCATCTGTATGACCTTTCCAGATTCATTGCTGGGGAGCCGCAGAGTGTTTACTGTAAGATGGACAATCTTTTCCATAAGGATGTTGAAGGATATACGGTGGAGGATGTTAGTACGTCTATTTTAAGGTTCAAAAATGGGGGGCTAGGAGTAATATCTGCCACGAACTTCGCAATACCGAACAAGTGGCTTCACGAGCTGAACATCGTCTCCAGAAACCTGACTGTTTTCTTCACCGATGCAAATAACGCTGTTTTTACGCCTACGAATAAGAACTGGGAGGAGCAGATTACTGTAGCCTCTAGAAAGAACCTTTCAGAAGCCGTAAGCCTAGACTTTCTCAACGCTATAAAGAGGGACGCTTCCACGAGAAACCCTATTGAGGAGGGTGCTAGAAGCCTGAACCTGGTTCTTTCAGCCAGAAGGTCTGCCGAGGAGAACAGGGAAATAATTGTCGAGGACCTATAACGCTGCTGATCCGACTGGATGCGTATCCTCATGCTGCTGCTCCTCTTTTTCTGGAAACTGTTCTTCTCGCGGAGCCTGCTGTAGTTTTCTTTTTCTTCTCATAAGCAGTAGGAGCAGCGCTGAAACAGACACAAGCACTGCAGCAAGCACCAGCATCACGTACCAGTACTTCACATACCATGGCACTGGGGAGCCACTGACTTTTATCGAGTATACAACCCACTCGTAATCATAGTAGCCGACGTACGCGAGGCCCGCTGCGTAAATGTTTTCACCGTCGGAAGCCATTTTCCCCATGAGGAACATTGCGTCCGCATTCATGCTCATGCTTATGACTGTCTTGTTGAGAAGGTTAAGCTCCCGGTCGAAGACGTATAGAACCTGTCTGCTGTATTCGCCAACTATCTCCCCGCCGGCCACGTAAAGACGGTTGTTTAACCACAGGGTTTTCGAGAAAAGCACGGGTTGAACGTATCTCTTAACTTCCCCTCCGTCTCTATTAAGCTTGACTATCCCGCCGTCGCCGGCAACATAGGAATACCCCTCTTCGTCGAATCCTATTGAGGTTGCTGATGCACCAATACTCGTCTCAACGCCTTTAACCAAGTTCAGATCCATATCAAGGATTTCAACCCTCCATTTTTCAGAGTTAACGTTTCCCACGACCCATATCTGGTTGCTCAACGGGTTTACAGCAACATCGTAAGCGTAATTCGCATCTGAAAGGTTGGAAACATACTCCTTAACTAGGCTTAGATCGCTGAGCCTCATCTTTCTGACACGCATTACCTCGCTCGACCCATTTACACTAATGCCGGCAACGTAGAGAAACTCTTGGTCGCAAAAGGTTGAAATCGCCGCCCCAGGTATCGATGTCAGGTTGACAAGGCTTAGCAAGTTCAGATCGGGATCTAGAGCAAGTATTATCCAGCTGCTGTCGTTAACGGAGTATGCTGTCCCAGCCCCATAAAGCCTGTCCCCGGCGATTACACAATCATACAGCAATCCCCCATATTCCGAGGCCTCGTAGGTCCAGTTTTTAACCAACGAGCCGTCGCTCTTAAGCCTCTTTTCGATACGCAGCCTTAAAACGCCGCTCTCGGCAGAGGAGTCGAAGCCAGCAACGTAGACGTGCGGGCCCTTCTCGCAGGTTGAGAAAGCGATGTCGAAAAAGGAGCCCGGGTTGCCTTCAACCAGCCAGTTAACCCTAACCTCCTCTTCCTCAGGATTAACTGAGAGAGAAATGGCTGAGACAATGATAAGGATGAACGTGATCGAAGCCGCCTCAATCCTACTTATTTTAATCATTTAGTTCTCCTCAGCCATTGAGAATATAAACCTAACTGGTTGCTGGCCTACTCGAACAGGTGGACCTCAACCCAGTCTCCTTTTTCGACAGTATCAGCATTCTCAGGTATTACGACATACCCGTCGGCCTCAGCCATGCTGGTTATCGCGGATGACTCTTTGAAAACAGGCTCAGCCTCCCCGTTCCTCAGCCTGACGGTTAGGAAGAACCTTCTCCCAAGGGTTGACACAACTCTCCTGGTGAGCCTAGCCCTAACC
>JAWCMB010000108.1:0-293 GCA_038850115.1 Thermoproteota archaeon | reverse complement strand
CTCAAGCCGGCTTCAGGCAGTCTAGCAATCCTTCTTAAAACAGGTCTGAGGAAGAGATAGGCGTTGCTCAAGCAGGAAGTAGGGTGCCCAGGCATTGCCAGTACAACCCTGTTTTCGAAGACTGCGCCCACAGTGGGTTTCCCAGGCTTAACCTGCACACCGTGGAAAAGCACTTCCCCCTTCTTACTGAGCACATCATAAATAATGTCTTTCGCACCAACCGAGCTTCCCCCGGTTATCACGATGAGGCTGTTCTCAACGCCTTTCTCTAAAGCCCTCTCAACCTCCTTTTC
>JAWCMB010000107.1:0-5506 GCA_038850115.1 Thermoproteota archaeon | reverse complement strand
ACTGGGAGCAGATCGGCATCGTCGACGGGCAGATCCAAATAGGCGGGGAAACATACCGGGTGGAGCAGTCAATGGGTCAACGCGACCATACTCACGGGGTTCGCGAGTGGACCAGCGTAGACTACTGGCTCTACTACGTTGTCTGGTTCTCGAGAGACCTCGCAGTCAACCCTGCCGCGATAATAATGGATGACGGCAGGGTTTCAACAGGAGGCTTCCTTTTCGAAAAAGGCAGGAATATTCCGATTGAAAGAATCAGGGTTCTCGAGCAGGAGTTTCGCGACGAGGTGCTTCCAGTCTGCTCAAGACTGGAGTTTTTCGACAGCCTCGGCAGGAGACACGTGCTTGAGGCTAGAGCCGGGCCGATGATCCCTGTTCCCTTCACGGACAGCCGGGGGAACGTTTCAATACTTGTACAGTCTTTCGGCAGCTTTAAGCTGGACGGCTTAGAAGGGGGCTACGGCAGTTTCGAAACGCTCAGGAGGAAGAGAAAGTAGGGTTCGCCGCGTCACTGTCCTGAAAAGCTTGTGGAAAGCCATTCTAAGAGCCCTGTGCCCGTCTCCCCGTTCTCCCCGAGACGGTGGACAGCCATGGCTTCAACAAGCTCAGTAAGCCCTCCTGGAAACCTGCGGGTGAACCTAGCGAAGCTCGAGGCCGATAATAGTTTCGAGTGGACAACATACTCTTTACCGTCTTGACAAAGTATTCTGGTGAACGCCCCGACGGGTATAGCTGCTCCGCTGTACTCCGCCCTGGCCTCAACGTTTGAAACAGGGATGCTCCCCCCGGCTGTGGAAACCCCGCCTGAGACCGTTGAAACGCCTTTCACAGTGTCCATTCTAAGCCCTATGGAGAAGTCTCTGAACTGGGCGTGGAAAGCATACCAACGGTCTATGTGCCACTGCCTAGGCCCCCAGCTCTTATCCCTCTGCCCGAAGCCACTGATGCTTCTCTCAACCCCTCCGATTCTTATTCTCCCCGATACTTTGCAAGACTGCTCGAAGTGGCCCTCCCAGGATGTTCCACTCCCCCGGCCGAAGTTGAACGCGGGGAACCTTCCTGTCCAAAGGATCTCTGCCTCAAGCCCCGGGCTTGAGAAAAACACGCGCCAGCTCTTCAACGCTTCAACAAGCTGGAAGCGGAGACACCCGTCGTCCAGACACTGTAGTGTTTCAAGGCTGAACGGCGACTCATGCTCTTTAAAATAAACGTGTCTCTCATCCTCATGGAAGACGGCGAAGACAAACTCCCTCCTGGGCAGGTTTGGGTAGAGGCCTATTGTCGTGAAGCCTGAAACCATGTTCTCCAGGTCGACGAAGTTGAAATAGTAGCTTTCCCTCCAATCCTTTCTTTCAGAGGGCTCATGGTTCTCCTCATCCCTGGGGGAAGGAGTGCTCATCATTTTCAACCAGCTACTCCGGAAGATAGTATAGCACCGGGTCCCTCTCCCTCAGGAAGGGCAGGGCCTTCATCTTTATCGCCTTCATCTTGATGCGGGCGAAAGCCGGATCCTCGTCGTGAGTCATGAAGTAGGGTAGGTACTCCTCCTGCACCCCGCGGGATATTTTCCAGTCTATCTCATCAGTCACCCCAACAATATCCGTGTACCTCATGAAACACCTCCAGTATGCTTCAGCCCCGGCGAGAAGCAGCTGCCTCCTATCCATTTCCGCAAACCTCATGTAAAGCTCCATCTGAGCCGCGTCAGCGGCCTCAGCGTAGGCGGAGAGCTCGTCGAGCTGCAGCGGCACAACCGTGCCGTTCCTCTTAGTGTAGACAGCTATTTTCGTAACAAGCCTGCTATAGTCAGCAGGCTCAACAATCATCGTGCCGATGTCGTTGAACGTCGCCCTAGCCCCCCGGATAGCCATCGCAACACCCAGGGTTGAGCTGGGCAGCTTGGCCTCCGTAGCAGACCACGGGTGCCAGGGGCGCCTCCCGTCGTAAAGATTCGTATATTCTGAGATAACAAGTATCTCATCCCCCCCGAGAGGATACGGGCCGTGGTTAACTATTTTAGCACGGGCCTCACACTCGTCTATGAAAGCGTAAAGGTCTACGGAGCCTATTGCCCGCCGCGCCTTGACAACCTGGTTCTCGCCGACAGGCTGAAGATTCTCCTTAACCCAGTTTAAAGCATCATCGTTGAGCGCAAGGTTAACCCCGCCGGATGCGGCGACAGTCGGCTTCCCAGTGTTGAAATAATTGGTTGCGAGACGATACCAGTGTTCAAGCATCCACCTCCACTGCTCCCTTTTCTCAGCAGGCTCCTTCGAGGGGTCTCCCCCATGCTTATTGTATATTATCCCCATTCTCGCCAGAGAATAGTAGAGCCAGAGGTAGGATATGGAGAGAGCCTGAATGGGGGAGAGCAGGGTCTTGCTTCTCGCAGCCAGCTCCTCCGGGGTTATTCTGCTCCAAACCCTCCTCATAACGTCGTAGAGATGATGATAGGTCTGGTAGAAGCCGACGCATATGTATGCGTTGACGGGGAAAAGCTTAGACTCCAGCAGGGTTCTCTGGGTCACGATGTTCAGGAAAACGCTGCTGAGATGAGCTATCTGCTCGTTTACCTCAGCCACCCGCATGGGCATGGGTTTCGGTTTCTGTCGAAAGCTAATAAGTTTTTAACGTAAGACATATAGAACCTTCCGGCTGTCCTCAGCCAACCGGCTGAAGGAGGGGGCAGGCTTGAAAATAGTGGGCCGCGGCCTGATCACGATAAAGACGAGGGCGGAGGGGGAGCTTCGCTACGTTAAAAACGTGAGGGACGTGCTGGCCCTGTTGAAGGAGGGGGCTGCTGGCAAGATAGCGATGGTTGACGACGCCGGGGTGACGATGCTTGGGCCAGTGCTCCCTAAGCTGGCTGGAGTCGTATGCTTGTCGGGAGGCCTGGGCTCCCACCTCGCCATAGTCAGCAGAGAGTTCTCAATCCCTGCTTTAATGGGCACCAGGCTTGAAACGGATAAGCAGCTTCACGGGAAGAGGGTTGTCATCGAGCCGCGGGACGGTGACAGCGGGGTCCTTATGGTGGACGAGTAGCTGAAGCAAGCCTAAGGCTTAAATATCCTGTTGAAGCAGGCTATTGGAAAACTGGTTTATGATTAGCAGGGTCCTCCGGTATTGCTACGAGCTTTCCAGGAATCAATGGCTAAAACCCGGTGAATTAAGAAAGCTCCAGGAGAAGAGGCTGAGGGCCATCGTCAGGCATGCTTATGGAAAAGTCCAGCTTTACCACAGTAAGCTCAACTCCGTCGGCCTTAAGCCTGAAGACATCAGGACGATAGAGGACTTGAAGAAAATACCGTTCGTAACTAAGCAAGAAGTCAGAGACGGCATACCCGGCCGGAGCATCGCAAAGGGGTATGGGCTTGAAAACTGTGTGCAGGCATCTACCTCGGGGACAAGCGGCGGCCCCATGCCCGTTTTCTACGACAGGAGGTTCCTGGACTACTCTGTTGCAAACTGGTATTTCAGAAAAATAGTGGCAATCGGCCTCAGCCCCCTGGACAAGATGGTTTCAATAGAATACGGTGCACCGGAACCCAGCGATGTTAACAGAGAGAAGACTATGGTGAGCCGGGGCGCGAAGCCGAAATCAATGGGAAGGGTTGCGCTCGGGCCGGCCGCATCCATGTTGAGCCGTCTCAGAAAGAGAATCCGCATCACGGATAATGCTGAAGAAGTTCTGGCGGAAATCGTCAAGTTCCAGCCGAAGCTGATCGACGGCAACACGTCGTATCTCAGGGTCGTCGCTGAGACGATTATCGATAAAGGTGTTAAGGAGGTTCATCCGAAAGCCGTTAGGGGCGACGGGGAGGTTCTGGACGGGCCTACGAGGAAATTCCTGGAGACCGTTTTCGAGTGCGATGTTTTCGACGAATACTCAGCCTGGGATTTTGGACACGGCGCCTGGGAGTGTGTTAGAAGAGAGGGTTACCACATAGATGCTGACCTCCTCATCATGGAGATTATTCGTGACGGTGAGCCTGCTGCACCAGGCGAACAAGGCGAGATTGTTGTAACAGGATTGTTAAACTATGCGATGCCCCTTATACGCTACAGGGTGGGTGATGTCGGAATACTCGGTGAGGACACGTGCTCATGCGGAAGAAGCCTTCCACTTTTAAAGTCGGTTGAGGGAAGAATGGTTGACTGCTTCAGGCTTCCCAACGGTAGAATCGTGACTCCGAAGACCATAATGACAGCGATCCAAGGCTGCCCAGGCGTGTCAAGGTATCAGGCTGTGCAGGAGGGAACGAACAAGGTTACAATAGAGCTCATGAGGAGAAGGAACGATCCGGAGGTTTCCGTCGAAGAGCTCGCAGCAAGGTGCCGTGGAATCCTGGGGGACGATGTTGAAATAGAGGTTTTTACGGGGGATAGGGGGAGCCTGAAGGCTAAGTTCCGGCCGGTTGTTTCCAAGCTGACGGTCAGCGGCGAAACCAGGTGGACAAGAACACGCTACAATAAGCCGGCTTAAACAGGAGGAAGGAAAAAACCGGAGAAAAAGGCTTTTACTAAGGTGTTACGGGGGGATGGGCAGTATCCATGAGCCTCCCTCTCCACCCTGGATCATTATGAAGTTTATCTTCCCTCCTGTTTCAGCAATCTTCTTCAAAGCCTCAATCGTTATGTAAAGCTGGGCTATTTCCCTGCTTGAAACATTACACCTCTGAGCTATACTGTTTATAGCGTCAGCCGTTCCCTGAGCCCTGATTATCGTCGCGTTCGCGTCGGCGCTCGCCAGGATCAATACTTTAGCAGCCTGGAAATCCGCGGCCAGCTTCTCCTGCTCAGCGGCCATTTTATCTTCAATAGCGCTCGTAAACTTGACGGGTAGACTAATCTCCCTGAGCTCCACTCCTTCTAGAATTATTCCTCCTTCAAGAGTAGGGTCGGCCCTAAGCGCTCTCTCTATTGAAGCGGTTAACGCCACTGCGATCTCCTCCCTCATCGTTATGGTTTCCATAGCCGTATACTTGCTGCTCACATCCCTCACCGTCTCCCGGATAATGGGGATTATTGTTCTAATCTTCCAGTCGAGCTCAGGATACTTTTTAAAAAGCTCGACCACCGTGGAGGGATTGATGCGCCAGCGGACAGTGACGTCGAAGTCAACCGCCAACCCGTCTTTCGTCAAGCAGCCTATCGCGGGAAAGTCTCCTGTTCTACCCAGCTCGGTCCACATGTGCACAGTGTCAACCGCGACGTACACCTTCTTAACGTATGCCCACGGTGCCTTTGCGAAGAAGAACCATTGAGCTGAAACCCCGTCTCCCTTTACAGATATTGACCCGGCTAACGGGTCTATGATGATCGTGATATACCCCACTTCCGTGGTTACAAGGGTAAGGTTGAACAATCCCCATCCGACAACTATTAACGACGCAGCGGCAATCATTATGACTATTGCTTTGAAAACCCTCCTCCAAGGAATCCTTCTCCTCCTCTCATACTCCTCCAAGCCTACTCGCCCCCGGCTTCAAAATTAGAATGAGAGTAA
>JAWCMB010000106.1:0-5549 GCA_038850115.1 Thermoproteota archaeon | reverse complement strand
GGAGTCTTTAAAGGGTGTGGCGAGCGGCTTGCTTGAGAGGATAGGGAGTAAGCCGGCTGTTCTCAGGCATGAGGTGGGTGGAAGCGTGACAAGGAGTGAGGTTAATGTTTCCAGCCATAGGCAGGGCTTAGGGCTTATTCTGGAGGCTTTGCTTAAAGCAGAACCTAGGGCTGTCGAGTCTCTTGAGGGGATCGTGGCTGTTGGGCATAGGGTTGTTCACGGTGGGGACGCGTTCTTCAAATCCGCCCTTGTTGACGAAAAAGTTTTGGAAACTCTTAGAGAATGGGCTCACCTGGCTCCTCTCCATAATCCTCCAAACATAGCTGGAATAGAGGCTGCGCGGAGCCTTCTTCCAAGGGTCCCGCAGGTAGCTGTGTTCGACACGGCTTTCCACCAGACTATGCCGGAAAAAGCCTATCTCTACGCTATACCTTACGAGCTTTACGAAAAATTCGGGATCAGGAGGTACGGTTTCCACGGGACAAGCCACAAGTATGTCGCGCATAAGGCTGCTGAACTCCTGGGGCAGCCGATTGAGAAACTTAGAATCGTAACCTGCCATCTGGGTAACGGCTGCAGTATTACAGCCGTCAAGAACGGGCGATCCGTGGACACAAGCATGGGTTTCACCCCGCTTGAAGGCCTCGTCATGGGAACTAGGAGTGGAGACATAGATCCGTCTATAGTGTTCTACCTTGTGGGGAAAGGCTTTTCCCCAGGGGAGGTTGAGGAGCTTTTGAACAAGAGAAGCGGCCTGCTCGGCCTCTCAGGGATTAGCAACGACATCAGGGATGTGGAGAGGGAGGCTGGGGCTGGCGGCAGGAGGGCTAGGCTTGCCCTGGAGATTTTCGCGTACAGGGTTAGGAAGTACATCGGCGCCTATGCTGCTGTACTCAACGGCATCGATGTGCTTGTTTTCACAGGGGGGATAGGTGAGAACGATCCTTTAATTAGAGAAATTATATGTGGCGACATGGAGTTTTTAGGGTTGGCGATCGACACGGAGGTGAATGCGAATCTAGTGGGGAAAACCGGGGTTATAAGCAGTGAACAATCTAAGGTCAAGGTTCTAGTCATACCTACCGACGAGGAGCTCGCCATCGCTGAGGAGACTAAGATACGCTTATTAAACCGTTAAGGAGTGTGGGGGAGAGATGAAGGTCTGCCTGTTTGAGGATGAGAAGTACGACCTGCTGTATCCGCTAACCCTCACGAGGGCTACTTTCGAACTGAGGTGCGGAGCGATGACTCTGGTTGAAAGAATCAAGAGGGTTAACCCGGGTGTCGAAGCCTTGTTCTTCCTCAGGGATCATATAGCGCCGGTTTCAGCGGAGAGGCTTGGAAACGTGGCTGTGAACAACCTGGGAGCACTGCGGGAAGACGACGCTATTCTCGTCAACGGGAGGTGGCTTCCCGAGCAAGGCCGCCTTCCTCCGGGTGAAGACGAGACTATAGCCACCTGCAGGGGGGACATTATTTATGTTAAAGCCAAGAGGAACACGATTAGGAGGGCGCTCTCGGAAAACCTGCAGAAGACTATTGAGAACCTGAGGTCTGAGCTCAGTACCAAGGAGATCGAAGCCAGGATGGTCGAGTACCCTTGGGACCTGGTTAAGTATAATCATGAGTTGCTTAAGGAGGATTTTGAGGTTTACGAGTCAAGGAGAAAAGGAGCCGAGGCCCTGGGGGAGAAAGTTGCTGTCGTCGGCGAGAAGGATCTGCTCTACGTAGGTGAAGGTGTGAGCATTCACCCTTTCGTTGTGTTCGACACAAGTAATGGCCCAATAATGATAGATGATGGCGCTAGGATCTACCCGTTCAGCCGCATTGAGGGCCCGTGCTACATAGGTAGAGACACTTGGATCGTCCGAGGAAACATAAGGGAAGACACGAGTATAGGTCCGGTCTGCAGGGTCGGGGGGGAGGTTGAGGCAAGCATCATTCAAGGGTATTCGAACAAGTATCACACCGGTTTCCTTGGTCATGCTTACGTCGGGGAGTGGGTTAACATAGGTGCACTAACCACGAACAGCGACCTGAAGAACGATTACAGTACTGTCGACGTTTATGTAAAGGGGAGGCTTATGGATACGAATGATGTAAAAGTCGGCAGCTTCATAGGGGATCATACGAAGTTCGGTATAGGCTGTCTTCTGAACACAGGGACTGTGGTCGGCGTTGCCTGCGTGCTCCTAGGTGGAGAGGTTCTTCCGAAATACGTTCCGAGCTTCTGCTGGTATGCCGACGGGAGGATAAGAAGAGGAGCTGGCTTCAGAAGGACTGTCGAGGCTGAGAAGAGAGTTATGTCTAGAAGGGCTGTCGCAATGTCCGACAGCTATATCCGGATGCTTGAGAAAGTGTATCAGGATAGTAGGGAGGAGAGGGAAAATTTAATAAGGAAGGCTGAGAGAAAGCTGTGATGAGTGGTCTCAAGATGTCTATTGAGGAGAAGGTTAAGAGGATTATAGCTGAACACTTTCGCGTGAGCGTGGAGAGCCTGAGGGAGGACACGTCGCTAGTGGACGATCTTATGGCGGAGTCAATAGACACTGTTGAGCTGATCGCCACCTTCGAGGAGAATTTCAACATTGAGATTCCTGAGGGGGAGGCGGAGAGGAACCAGACGGTTGGGCAAGTCGTAGAGTACATAAAGAGTAAGCTGGCTGAAAAGTGAACTCTGAAGGCCTAGTGAAAAGGCTTGATAGGCGGTATAGGCGTGGACGTTATTTCGATCAGCAGGATTAAGAAGGCCGTGGAGAAGGGTGGTGAGCACTTTCTCCGCAAGGTTTTTTCTGAAGGGGAGCTCGAGTATTTTTCCAGGTCAGGATTTTCGTATGAGAGGTTAGCCGGCAGGTTTGCAGCTAAAGAGGCTGTTTTCAAGGCGTTAGGCGAAGTTGACAGAAGACGCTTAGGGTGGAGGAGCATTGAGATAGAGGATGATGGTTCAGGGGTCAAGGTTGTGGTGAACGACGAGCTCCGTAGGCTTCTTGAGGAGAAGCGGGCGAAAGGCATTTTGCTCAGTTTAAGCCACGACAGGGCGAGTGATGTGGCTGTAGCAGTCGCGTTGCTTCTAAAGTAACTCTTCTTAGCCTGAGTCATAAATTTTAATATGGGGATTCGCCGCGTGTTTCTCATGGAGCCGTTTGATTACACTAAATACTTGGGGATTATCGAGGAGAACAGGAGGCGTGTTGAGAAAGCATCCGAGTTCAAGGAACCTGACAGGGTTCCGGTAATCATAGGGTTGGGGGGACCATACTATGCTAGGCTCTTTGGCTACACGTTTGCAGAATACTATAACGATTTGAGTATGATGCTGGATGCTCAGGTTAAGGGAATGAAGTGGAGGCTGGAACGGTTTAAAGACGATTTTACAGAAGTAGGCGTGCACCTTGACTTGGGCTCCGTGTCCGAGGGAATCGTGTTCGATTGCAGGATTGAGATGCCCGGCGAGAGAAACCCGTGGCTAAGCCCATGGGTAATTCCCAAGATTAAAACCCTTGAAGACATGGATAGACTGGAGGTTCCCGACCCGCATAGTCATAAAGGGATTAAAACATATTATGAGAGGCTTGAGAAGTTTAGGGGGCTTGTTAAGAAGAATTATGGGGGTCTCCCAGTTGGAGGGGGGCTCCAGATACACCCGCCGGTTTCGGCGGCAGGCTCGCTAATCGGCCTGGAAAAACTATACCGCTGGCTCTACGAGAACCCTGGCGAGATGCATAGGCTTTTCAGAAAACTGGAGGAAACGTTCAACGTTCTTCAGGAATATTACTGTGAGCTTTCCGGGGCAGGGCCCGGGAGCCTCGGTCTGGCTGACGACCATTCAGGCTACCTGAACAGGAGGATGTACGAGGAGTTCACGATGCCCTACAACCTGAGGCTTTACGAACGACACGGCGCTAGCCACCGGTACCTGCACATGGATTCGCACATGGATCACGTAACGGACATACTTGTGAACGTTTACAGGATAAATGAGGCTGACGTGGGTGTTGAGAACGATATAAAGATTATTGCTGAAGCATTCAAGGGAAAAGTGTTCTTCAACGGCAACGCTGACTGGAGGGCCTTGTTAAACGGTTCTCTTGAAAAAGTTGAGCCTGAGGTTGAGAAATGCATGTTGCATGCTGCACCGGGAGGCGGCTATGTTTTCGACAACGGTGGGGAGACCTACGCCAACATAGCTCCTGAACGCTTGAAGTACGAGGTTGAATACGCTAAAAAAGTTGGAAGGTATCCGATCAGGAGTGAGAACTTCAAACACCTAAACAGGATCTTGAGGCCTTGAGGACTCCGGCTTAATCAGCCTATCGGGTACGTTCCACTCTTAAAGCCTTCGTCAAGCATCGCCAGGTAGTTTTCCAAAGGCACGTAGTTGGCTATAGTATTCCCGGAACCAAGGGCATAAGCGCCTCCTGGCGCGCACCTCCTAATGATAAGCCGAACATGCTCCCTCAAGGCTTTCTCGGGAAGCTGCACCAGCTTGTTCATGTCTACACCGCCCAGCACCGCTATCTTCCCCATGTACTTCTCCCTTATCTCATAGACTGGAGCTATATTGTCTTCGAAGGAGTGTTTAGCATCTATTCCCACATCATCTACAAGGTCGTCCATCACTGTTCTTCCAGTCTCATCAGGGGTATACAGGTTCCCACAGGAATGGATTATAAACGGAAGCCCGTTTCCATGCGCCAGCTCCACCAGCCTCCTGTAGAATGGGAAAACGTATTTACGCAGTATTCTGGGCGGGAGGAAAGTGCCCGACTTATAGCCCAAGTCGTCGCCCATTCTCAGGGCATCCACATGTTTCTCCCTCACTATTATCTCGTCCGCAGCCAGTATGAGGGCGCCAACCTTGCTAAACATTTTTTCCACAAGCTTCTTATCTAAATGCGCTGCCCTACACATTTTGCCGAGGCTCATCAGCCAGCTCACATGCTCGAAAAACCCTCCGGCAACGCCTCCAACAACACCCATTCCCTCCGGAAGCTTTTTCCTTAGTTTTTCGAACACTGAGAAATCCAGGGCCTCCTCCGGGCGTGGCCAAGGGTATTTTTCAAAATCCTCAATAGTTTCGATCACTCCCCTGTTTTCATCCTCCCACCTCCTCTTTCCACGTGAAAGATAGGCGACATCGTTTGTTTGAAGAATGTTTGTCCTAGGAAGGTTGAGCGGAGCCTCCATGGGAACGTAGTCGTAACCTAGTTTTAAATAGAAATCGACCAGAGTCTCCAAGTATCTATCTGAACCCAAGCCTTCTTCTAAAGCCTTAGTTACTGGTTTACCAGTTAAAGCCTCGATGACCTCGTTGTCTACGAAATGCTCGTAGAACGGCACCCTATCCGGTTCGCCTTCTCTAAAAAGAACTTTAAGCAGCCTATTTATATTCGGGTTCCCAGCCATAGGGTTTCCCAAAACCTTGAAGAATACTTAAATCTTTTATAATCGGTCTTGCAATCGAAGCTTGGATGTGCTGTAATTTAACGCTTTTTACTGAGGAAAAGGTTTAAAACTTAATGGAGAGGATCATGCTTTCCGATTTTGAA
>JAWCMB010000105.1:0-5553 GCA_038850115.1 Thermoproteota archaeon | reverse complement strand
ATGAGAACTTCTTTGAAAAGAACATGGGTGTGATGAAGCAATGCGTGGCGGAACCCCCGGTTGTTACAACCAGCCCGGAGACAGCCATTATTATAAGCCCCCTGTTTAAACCCTTGCCTCCACCCTTCCCCGCGCGGGGCTTCACGATACGCCTTCCCGCTGGAGCATCCTGCTCGCTGAAGAAAAACACGATGATTAGGAAGCCTACTACTTGGAGAAGCCCTGAGAAAACCAGGGGGAGCCAATAACCGTATATGCTGATGAACAGCCCAGCTGATGCGAGGCCTATGGCTTGCGAGATGAATTCCAACCCTGATACTTTAGAGTAGGAGGTGATGAAGCCCCTGCGGTCCTGCTCATAAACCATGGTTGCGAAAACAGCGTTCCTAATCGCGACCGCAGAATCAAAAAGGATCTTGACAAGACCCATCATAATCACCGAGTTGAAGTAGGGTGTGAGAAAGTGGGAGAACCCGCCCAGCAGTGAAGCCAACGCGATGAAAATTTTCCTGCCATACTTATCTGATTCGGCTCCGAGAAAAATGCTGAGGAAAGCGATGAATATCGCTGAGGCTGTGAACACGTATCCAATTTCCATAAGGGCGATGGAAACAGAATCCATGTAGAGGGGAAACAGGATTTCGTAAAGCCCGAAGGAGAAGCCGAAGAGCCATGTGGATATTGCCAGTGCAGACAGTCCTTTTCCGCTTAGCATGTGCTACGAGCCGGTTGGCGAGCAGCTTATAAGCATTCAAGACCATTGAAGTTTTTTAAGCGGCTTAAAACATGGGATAATGCGGCTAAGCGTAATGAGGTGGAATATTTTGCTGAACCCGGCCCCAGGAACACGGGTAATGCGGGCTGTTGTCGAAGGCGTCTTCTCTACTGGGTTTTTTAGTTGAGAAAAACCCTAAATAATTCGGCTTAAGCCATTTTTAATTTAAAATAGTGAGGGGGTGGCGGTGGTAGGCGTAGCTATCGAATGGAAAAACGGTAATCCTCACGGTCAAGTAGAAATAGTAAACGGCGAACTAGAAAAACTACGCGTCGCAAAAGGCCAAGGCTCCACCTTGAACGAGCAGTTTACCTTCACCTCGCATGGACCGTGTAGACTAGAAATAATTCTGAAGAAATGTAGTCTCAATATGGGTTCGGGCGCTACAATAGTACATGTACGGACGAAAACCAACCCCTTTAGTTTTTTCCTTAGGGATGTCTGTAGGGAATACCCGATCCTCATTCCATATTACGGGGTGGTCGTAACTGAGGCGGATGACGATCGTTCCTATGAGCAGATTGAGAAAACTATACGTGACCGCAGGCTGCAAACGAAGCTTCAACGGATTGAAAACGAGGATGAGGAAAGCTATGAGGAGGCTGCATCAGAAGTATGTAGTCTTCATTGTCCAACGTGGCTGGGACTGAGCAGAGACATGCGAATATTTGAGGTTAACCTTGGATCAGATTATGGAGCGTACTGGGTTCAACCGCGGTTTCACGGCATTCCAGTTGCTCTTCCTGAGTCAAGCAATGCTCCTGTTCGTTATCATTTCTTTGTTGGCCGCGGCATTGGTTGCGTTGAAAATGTTTCCAGGCGATTAGAGGAAGGCGTGCTGCCTATTCTTACTGGAAAGATTTCCGATGAGGATATTGAGTACAATTTTACAGCTTTTGTCGCGTTAGAAAGGAGTAAGCTCAACCTTAAAACCCTCCGCGGCACACATTTCTTAGTGGCCGATGGTCATGCGCTTGGCCATGTGTTCACTAGGGAACAGGAGCAAAGATTTCAATCACTACTCTCAGAAGAGATGAACCGAGAGGAAGAAAGCGTTCTTTTCATCCGCATTGAAGCGAGGAATACTGGTTTCGTGCCACGCTATGCCTGGTTTCAAAGCCCGTTTCCTTCTTCACGCCAATTTTTAAAATGGGCATTCGATGGAGGAACCGGGTTTGGATCTTATGAAGGCAGCCGTGTATTCTGCATCTCGAAAATCGACAGTAGGCCGATGCCTCAAGAGGAAGTAGCCATACTGCTTAAGCCTGGACAAACAGCTACACTGGATCTTTATATTCCACATAGACCAGTATCGAAGGAGCGGGCTCTACTTCTGGCAAGCCAACGATTTGAAGACCGCTATGAAGAAACCCGTAGATTCTGGAGACAAAAGCTTAAGCCATATGCAAGAATAAAGCTTCCAGAAAAAAGGATTAATGAAATGGTTCAAGCTGGACTGCTACACTTAGATCTTGTTGCCTACGGGCTTGAACCGGAGGGAACGATAGCACCTATGATCGGCGTATACAGCCCAATAGGTTCTGAGAGCGCGCCCATTATACAGTTTATGGACTCTATTGGCTGGCATAGCTTAGCTAGACGATCAATAACGTATTTCCTTGAAAAGCAGCGTGAAGACGGTTTTATTCAAAACTTCGATGAATACATGATTGAGACGGGAGCAGTTTTATGGACCATAGGTGAACACTACCGTTACACGCGAGACAAGGATTTCATAAAAAAGATTATGCCAAAACTGCTGAAGTCCTGCGAGTACATCATAAATTGGAGGAATCGGAATAAAAGAGAGGAGCTGCGCGGGAAAGGCTACGGGATGATCGATGGGAAAGTAGCTGACCCTCCTGACCCATACCGCCAATTCATGCTGAACGGATATGCTTATCTCGGCTTAAGCCGTGCTGCAGAGGCGCTCTCAGAGTTAGATACAACGCTCTCAAAGAAGATTTCAGAGGAGGCTGAAGAGCTTAAAAGAGACATTCGCAACGCTTTATTCGAAGCGATCGCTGAGTCCCCTGTTGTACCCCTCGGAGATGGGACATGGTGCCCCACAATTCCCCCCTGGGCAGAAACTCGTGGTCTCACTTCCCTTTATATTGAAAAGGGACGCTGGTTCTCTCATGGAACGTTTTTTTGCAGGGATTCGCTTCTCGGCCCGCTTCACTTAATTTTTCAAGAGATTATTGACCCAAGGGAAGAAGCCGCGGATATAATGGTTGGTTACTACACTGATCTTATGCATATGCGAAACGTAGCCTTTAGTCAGCCTTATTATAGTCCGCATCCTTGGATTCATTTAAGACGCGGCGAGATTAAGGCTTTCTTGAAAGCATACTATAATGCTCTTGCAAGCTTGGCTGATCGAGAAACCTACACTTTCTGGGAACATTACCCGGGTGTTGGCAGCCCTCATAAGACTCATGAGGAAGGCTGGTTTCTCATGCAGACGCGTTGGATGCTGTGGATTGAAGAGGGACAAACCCTCAGGTTGCTTACAGGGATCCCTAGAAGGTGGATGGAGAATGGTAAAACCATTGAGTTAAGAGAAGTCGCCAGCTATTTCGGACCTATATATTTAAGGGTGGAATCAAAAATAGCTCGAGGCCGTATTGAGGCAAAGGTCAAATGCTTATCGGAGCGGAGGCCGAAAATTATCGAATTATACTTGCCTCACCCCAGAGGTAAAAGGGCGTTGAAAGCCAGAGGAGGGATTTATGATCCTTCGCGCGAGACGATCCGGATAGAGCCTTTCGAAGGTTATGTGGAAGCCGTTCTTGAGTTCGAAAAGCCTCGTCTTCAAAGTTCAGCCGACGTAGAAACGCGCCAATAATAAAGCAGGGTGCATGCAGACACTCTTTTCCGCCTAACATGCGTTACGAGCTGTGTCGGCGAGCAGCTTTAGATACAGTTAAAGTTTTTAAACAGCTTTTAAAATGGAAATATATGGCTAAACGTAGCAAGGGTGCGAAATATTTTGCTGAGCCCGGCCCCGGAAACACGGGTAAAGTGATAAAGGCGGTTGCAGAGAGAGTAGAGAAAGGGGATATTGCGAAGGTTGTCGTTGCAAGCACTTCCGGGAGGACAGGAGCCAGGTTTGCGAAGGCTTTAAAGAGTAAGGCGCAGGTTGTTGCCGTATCCCACGAGAAGATGAACCCAAGGTTGAAGGAAAAGATAAGAGGTCTAGGTGGAATCGCTGAGGACGGTACGCACCTGCCGCTCCACGGAAGAGGGATGGATAAGGTGAGGGATGCATTCTACACTCTCGGACAAGGATTCAAAGTGGCTTTGGAGGTTATTCTGATAGCTGCTGACAAGGGACTTGTGAAACCGTATGAGGATGTTATAGGCGTCGGCGGAAGTGGAGAGGGTGCTGACACGGCAGTAGTGGCGAGAGCAACCCGGACCAAGGAGATTTTCAGCAGCGACAAGTCTAAGAGGCTTGAAGTAAGAGAAGTAATCTGCATGCCTCTGAAAAAGAAATGGTGGGATTAAGCGCTACGGGACGGGCATAAGGCTGGAAAACCAAAAACCCATCTTTTTCTGAAATATTAAAGGAATGTCATTACAAGCTAGGCGAATGCTTAAAGAGTAATCTTTGCTTCAGAGTTCACTTTCCTCCAGTATGGTTCAAACAGTAAGCCTGAAGACTTAGGCCTTATCTCGCTGATAAGGCTTTCCTCAAGCCTTAATGATTTTGCGAAGGCGTCGCCAGTAAGACTCTTCAACTCCTCTGGAGATGTTTTCCCATTAAGAAAGGCTAGTCTTAGCTCCTCAGCCTTAGAGTGAAGATGCGTCTCTAACGACTCCATCTGCCCACGTATCTTTGAAAAGTATTCTTTGAAAGAGCCAAGCATCCTCCTCCCTAGCTTCTCATGGCGCCACCAGATCGAACTGGAGTCGTAAAGCCTTTCAGGAGTCAGTTTCAAATTAGGCAGACCGGCCTCCATGAAGACCGGCTTGTAAACGCTTATGCAAGGCGTAGAGGTAGCTGTAAACCAGTGGATCTGAACTTTTTCAAAAAGCTGGCCAACGTAGGAGGCTGTGGTCTGCGATGGTCTTGTAAGAATCCCGGCGTGCATACAGATGTCCCTCATAGATCCTTTCGCAGGAGTGAAGCTTTCCCCCAGCATGTGGCTTCTCATAATGTTCTTAACGAGGTAAACGTCTATCTCGCCCATATTCCGTTCTAAGCAGCCTTGAGTATACGCTTGCCTCTCCCTGCCGCGGGCGAAATGCGTGTAAAACCAGTCTGAATAGCATCTTGAGAAGTCGAAATCCCTATCGTCCTTGCACCAGCCTTTCTCAATCGCGTGCTCAACAACGCTTCTAGAAGCCAGGTCCCACTTGTTTCTAATGGTTAAAGCGTTGGAGATGCTCCTCACGTTCCTCACCTTCTCAGCAACCCAGTGTTCTCCAGCCGTCTCTAAGACCCATGCTTCCCTAGGGTCAGATATTATGAAGGAGTTATGGTAATACGTTTTGCTTTTAAACCCGCAGTTGCCGCCCTGCCCGAATTCCTCTAAGTATTTAACTATGAGCATGAGGGCTTCATACGAGTCTCTACATCTCTCTAAGGCCAGCCTTAGCAAATCCATCCCGGTTAAGCCCTTCTCCAGCTTCTTCTCCCTGGTGAATACTGCCTCGTTTCCAATGGCCAACCCGAACTCGTTAACACCCATTTCAGCACCCCACATCCAGACGGGCCTTGAAATTATTACGGCATACGTTCTCTTCACCTGCGGAACCCTGACGTAAGTGCA
>JAWCMB010000104.1:0-5571 GCA_038850115.1 Thermoproteota archaeon | reverse complement strand
CATGGCGGTCACCCCCAGGATCACTTCCTGGGAAACAGTGAAGCTAAGCGTGATGTTCTGCCCTATTCCAGCCTCATTGATTCTCCTAACTATTTCCACGGAGGAAGGATAGGCGGCTGCAACCTTTATAACAAGGTTCGGCCTGCCTTTTTCACGAGGCTCCCTATAGCCCCAGAACAAGTACTCATCGTAAACCCTTAAATCGTTCTCCAGTTTCTCGGCGAAACTTCTTGCAGCCTCCACACTCTTATCCACATCGTCTGCAATCAACGGGTTTAACTGGTAGCTTACAAGACCATCCCGATATTTCGACAATGCGAAGGGCACTCTGAAGACGTAGAAATTGTCAAGCAGGCCGAACCTAGTCGCCTCCATTACTATTTCGTCAGCATGCTTCTCGGGCTCTGAGAACCATTCCGGATGCTGTTTCCTCAGGTTTTCTTCAACATGCGTTTTAAAAGACTCCCAGAGATAATGGTCATCCTCATAAGCCAGTGCCGCAAGCACCGGGTTTGTCGAAACCTGAACATATCCCAGGTGTCTCAACCATCTTAAGCCAAGGGCATAATCATTTCCAAACTTACATAAGCCCTTCCTATAAGCGGAGTAGTAAAAATTATAATTCAAAGTTTTTTCGACAGCTCGAACATAGCTTTCCGTCAAGAATTCAGCTTCAAGACTATTCTCTATTTCTTTAGCCATCCATGCGACAAGGCTATTCCCCTTGTTCACAAGACTCATCCTCTCCAGCTGGCGGGCTATAGTGCATCTAAAGACAACGGGTTCGCCAAACTCCTCTTTTTCCAGCTTCTCACAATTCTTCAAAAAACCCATTATGACCCCAATCGTCTTTGAGGCTTCCTCATCGGAAAAGCCGACCCATGTTTTTTCAACGCCCGTAAGGCTCCAAATTGTTTCAAGCAGCATGTCATAAATCCTGCTTCTAGTAACGATAGTCGCCCCAAGTTTCTTCTCATCAGCCTGTTCTCCAGAACCCGCTCTAGTGAAGAGTGTTTCAAGCCTCTCTATTAGAGAGCTCGCCGTTTCAACAAGCAGACCCTTGAGCTCAGGATGCAGCAAATGATCTGACGCAAGTTTAGTATGTCCGTCTAAAGAAGTCTTAATCACATGATCCACATGGTCCACACGGAATGGGACGGGCAGGTTTAACGCCGACGGGCGCGACGTCAATATGACCCCTGCTGCATAATCGCGAGAAATACCGCCATGTGTTCCCATACGACGTTTATCCAAAACAGAGAGCATTTAAGTTTTTCTAAAACGTTGACCCAAACCGACATGAAACCTATAATTCTTAATATGAAATAACATTCAGAATCTTCTATCTATGACAAATCAGAATTGTGCGTTAACCAGGAATACTCCGCTAGTCTTGAAACTAAAACGGAGGCATGACTAGCATAAGAGTCAGACTTCATAGGCTTAATTTAGGCTACAGGGGAATTACATTCATTTTCGTAGATAGGCTGAAAACATACTTATCAGAGTGAAGGATAGACAATTCTCTCAGCACTACAAACATACCCGCTTTATATGCTGGACATTAGAATACGTGAAAAATGTTCAAAATATTAAATTTTCTGAACAGCCCTGTATTTGTTTGCCGCCTCGTATAGGGTCAGAATGTTTTCAATCGGCGTGTTTCTGAGAATCGTATGACTCGGCCTCAACGTGTACCCTGTTGGGCCAAGAATCCTCAGAGCCTCCTTCACCTCCCACTCTATCTCAGTCCTGTTTTTAAAAGGAAGTGTTTGAACACCTATTCCACCTTCAAAACTCAGCTTTTCACCATACTTCTCCTTTATTTTCGCAATATTCATGCTCTCCGGCTGGAGGGGTTCTAAAACGTCTACGCCTATTTCAACCAGATCCTGGATAATGGGCTCAATCCAGCCGTCGCTGTGAAAATGAAAGAAAGCTTCCCCCTTATGTATTACTTCGGCAAGCCTCTCATACCTTTGTTTCAAGAATCTTCTCCACTGGGCGGGAGATATCAGCATGGTTGTTTGCGCTCCGACGTCGTCCCCGTTGTAAACCTGGTCTACGCCAGCTTCAACAAGAAGCCTTGCCTGCCCACAAGCTATTTCGAAAAGCTTGTCTAGCACGAAATCCACCTTTCCAGGCTCCCTAACCATCATTTTAAAAATCTCACTGTATCCGAAGAGCGCACAAGCTGTTTCAAAAGCCTGCACCGAGAAGCCCACTACACAGTAATCCTCGTATCTTCTTCTAAACTTTTCAACCTTCTCAAAATCCTCCTCCCTTATTTCAGGGAAAGGATAGTCTTTCACCTCCATATGTTTTAAAGGATGGTCAACGTAAAAACTAGTCAACCCGTTTATGGAAAACATGGAGACAACACCCCAACTGTTTCTGTGAAGAATCCTGCCTTGCGAGTCTTTAAAAGCCTCCTCCTTAAAGCCGCCTTTCAAGTCTATCCCTATCGAGTCAATTCCAACGCTGCCACGGTAATCTATTTTGAAAAACTCGTAAAGCTTCTCCGTGTCCTCCAAATTAAGATGATTCATCAAGCTTCTCAGAGGCTCCGGGGAGTCTATCCAAATGTTGATCGGGATATAGTCTACTTCCTCCCTTTTCACAGCCCTGTAGCACCTTTCCCTTGAACTGTATTTTGTCTGCATCCTCCGGCTTGGGGAGAAGTGCTTTATTTTAAATTTTTACCAGCGTCAGCATATGACAAGCCCACTCTGCTGAGCAGAAGACTCACGTATCCTCCACAAAGATTACATTAGACTTGGGATAACTCTACTGAACTAGTGGAATTGGAAACCCGCATTTGGGACACTTGCCTTCAGAAGCCACTCTAATGCTTAAAATGCTGAAGCGTAGGCGCTGAATCAGGAGTTCACCGCACCTGGGGCACCAAGTGTTCTCATATCTATGGCCCGGAATGTTTCCAACGTATGGGAATAATACTCCTAGGGATTGAGCCAGCTCCCTCGCTTTCTCAAGCGTTTTAATCGGGGTTGGCGGAGCCTTAAACACGTACTCCGGATGGTAACGGGTGAAGTGGAGCGGCGTATCGGGCCCAAGCATCTTGAGATGAGTCTCCACCAATCGTCTGAGGCAATCCTCGCCATCATTAACCCCTGGGATCACCAGGTTAACCATCTCCACGTGGAGGCCGAGCTCCTTGGCTCTTCGTGCATTCCTCCATACAACGCCTGCTTTAACCCCGCCGCAATACTTCTCGTAAGCCTCCTCACCGCCCTTAACGTCGAACTTTATCGCGTCCAACCCTGCTTCAGCAAGGGCCTCCAGCGCTTTTAGCGTCATATACCCGTTTGAAACGAAAGTATTGTAGAGTCCTTTCTCTCTGGCTAACGGAAACAGGTCGAGACTGTATTCTAACAGAAGGGTCGGCTCGTTGAAAGATATAGATGTTCCTTCGCAACCACTTTCTAAAGCAATTTCTAAAAGTTGCTCGGGACTCACATAGTGAGATTTTCGAGGGTCAGGCTTGTTCTTTGAAATGTTGAAATTCTGACACCAAGGACAGGAAAAGTTGCAGCTCCAAGTTCCCACGGTGAGTGCGTAGCTGCCAGGGTGGAAATGGAAAAAGGGCTTCTTCTCAATAGGGTTTGCTGAAATAGAGGATATGTCTCCGTAAACAATCGTGTATAGTTTTCCCTCAACATTCACCCTGGTGCCGCAGAATCCTTGAAAGCCTTCCTTAATCCTGCATCGACGCTCGCAGGTTAAGCATACGGTCTCGTTCCCTGCCTTCTCATAGAACCCTGCTTCTCTAACAGTTGGGAACCCTGTAAGCTCAGCCCCCTGCCTCAACAGTTTTTAAAAGGCTTTCGAGCGTAAAAGTCTTTCCGTAAGCGCGAGGAGAATGCAGGAATCCGGGTTGCATGCTGCTCCCACTTTTCAGCCTAAAGCTTTCTACGTCTTAAATGATGTAAGGGCCGTTAGAAAACCATCGTATGGAGAAAGAGGATGATGGAGGCTTATTGCGAAGAAAAAATACGGGCGGAGGAGTAAGCGTACGTTGTACCGGCTTTATTAGACTTTTTAAGACAATGAACTATCTTAGCCTGGAGTCTACTCTTCCCGCAGCCCCCCAGAATCTTTCAATAATCCTCTCTAGGCCGTGAGGCTTACGCTCTGAAAGCCAGAGCTTACAATACTTGTTCGCAAGATAGATGAGGTCTGACGGTTTAACCTCGTTCTTCAACCTTCTCAATCCTACTTCGATGCAACTCCTAATGAAGCCAAGGTCCTCCGGAAGGTTCACCCCACATTTCTCTTCCAAAAGCTTCTCCCAAGACGTTTTCAACGACTCCGCATCCGCTTCAGACATCCTGTAGTACCAGAAGTCAGCAAACAACACGTGTTTCAAAGTATCTGAAACATCAGGCTGCCCAAAGGCTTTCCTAATCTCAACGATCTTCATGGGTTCTCCTGTTAGAGCACTCCACTTTTCCTCCCACCTACCGCCTCCCTCGGCATACTCCATGCATGCAAGAATAAGTGGTTCGAGGAATGAAAAGAGGCATTCCTCACCGTCGTCGCCCCAGGCTGTTAAGAGGAACCCTGAAAGATCCTCAGCCCTAGCTGCCAACAGGAAGTTCTTCACGTTTTCTAAGGCTGTTTTAAAGTTTGGATAATACCTGTTCCAGTTTGAGAGCCCTGGACATGCTATCTGCTGGTTCTTCTTTTCCCCAAACATGCTTATCTTATTCCTGAAATACTTCTCATCACCCGGGCTGTAATCCCAGTTTGCAATCACGACATCCTGCCAGATGGGGCTCTTTACAACCCCCGACCATTTAGCCTTCTCCTCCTCCCTCAAGTACATTCCAGTGAGCATGTCTCCCCACAGGATCGGGATCTTGCCTTTCTCTTTAACGATGTTAACCATGTTTCTATGATGAGTCTCGTAGAGAGTTGGTCCTTCGAAAGTCCCGGTTTTATCTAGGCTTCTTCCTCTCCCCATCGCCCAAGTCTCGTCTCCACCTATGTGAATATGCTTAGAATGCGAGGCTTCAACCGCTTCCCTTAGAAGATCATATGCGAACTCCCTAGCCTTCTCATTGCTAACGTCTAAGCATCCTTCTTCCGGCCTATGCCACTCGCTGAACCCCCAGTACTCTGGCAGTATGAGTATGTGCTCCATGTGGCCAGCTAGCTCGAGCGACGGGAAAACCTCTATTCCAAGTTCGCTTCCATAGTTCACTACTTCCAAATATTCTTCTTTAGAAAGCCTGCCCCTATGTACTCCTATGCTCAGATACTTCTCCCAAGGGAACAGGTCTTCAAAGTAAATGGCGAAGTAATTGTATTTCAGGAGGAATAGCCATCTTATAATCTTTTTAAAAGTCTCCACGGTGGGGACTCCTCCGCGCGCAATATCCAGATGGTAGCCTCGGAAAGAGAATTTAAGTTCCTCCTCAACACTCGCCTCAGGGATATGACCCGGGTTCTGCTTAAGGAGCTGGATTATCGTCGCGTAACAGATTTTCTCATCACCCCAGATGATTACCTCTCTGTTTTCTCCTTCAACCTCTAACCCGTTTCCGCTCC
>JAWCMB010000103.1:0-5743 GCA_038850115.1 Thermoproteota archaeon | reverse complement strand
CAGGTCTACTGTAGACCCCTATCTTGAGGAGGATAAAGTATTCATAGAGGCCGTAAGAACGGGGGATACAAGTAAAATCAAGTCAAGCTTTGAAGATGCGGTAAAAACGTTGAAAATAACTCTGGCCGCTAACGAGTCTGCAAAAACAGGGAAAGTAGTAAGCATAGACTAGGACTGAAGAAAAGGAAAGAGACGATTACAGGTAAAACATATAGAATGGTTATCCCTAATCTTTATGAGATTGACTAGTGAGGAAAACCGCCTATCCAGCAAATCTCTAAGGCTGCTTCCCAAATCAGTCATAATCGCAATGAAGCAAATCGGGATTGAAAAACTGGCGGACACTCAGGAAAAAGCCATCCCCTTAATAATGAGGGGTATGAATGTTCTCTTAATAGCTCCAACTGGAAGCGGGAAGACTGAAGCTGCACTTCTACCTGTTCTGTCTAAACTTATCAGTATTGAGAATAGGAGGGGAATCTCACTCCTCTACATTACTCCGTTAAGGGCTTTGAACAGGGATATGATGAAGAGAATTGTGAAATGGTGCACCCTACTGGGCTTATCTGTGGACGTGAGGCATGGAGACACTCCATCTCCGATAAGGAGAAAGCAGGCTTTAAAGCCTCCCGATATCTTGATAACGACCCCTGAGACGCTTCAAGCAATACTTCCAGGTAGAAGAATGCAGAATAACCTTAGAGATGTTAAATGGATTATTGTAGACGAGATTCACGAGATTGCTGAAAGCAAGAGAGGGGTTCAGCTGGCCGTAGCTCTAGAGAGACTTAGGGAAATAACGGGTAGGGATTTTCAGAGGATAGGTCTATCCGCCACTGTCGGAACACCTGAGAAGGTTGGAAAACTTCTCGCCGGAAGCAGGAGGCCGGTTGAAATCATCAGGGTCCCTGTGCCGAAAGGTTACAGGTATTGGATAGAATGGCCACAGCCAGATGAGGAGGATTTCGACCTTTCAACTACTCTTTACACTTCCCCGGAAGCTGCTGCGAGAATAAGAACTATAAAGGATCTTTGCGACGCCTATACTTCCACCCTTATCTTCGTCAACAGTAGACAGGTTGCTGAAATGCTTGCTTTAAGACTGAGCCTCCTCGATCCTAAAATAGGCATCCATCATGGTTCACTATCTAGGGAGGAGAGGACTAAGATAGAAGACAGCTTCAAAAAAGGCTTGATTAAGGCTATTGTCTGCACTTCTACGCTTGAACTCGGCATAGATATTGGCACTGCTGACCTGGTGATCCAGTATCTTTCCCCTCGTCAAGTGGGGCCTTTCATCCAGAGAGTAGGAAGGTCCGGCCACAGGCTTGGATTAACATCTGAGGGAGTGATACTGACTGCCTTCGTGGACGATGCGCTTGAATCAATAGCTGTAGTAAGCAGGGCAAGGAGCGAGAAAGTAGAGCCTACGAAGATTCATGAGGGTGCCCTGGATGTTCTAGCGCATCAGATAGTTGGTCTCTCACTAGACCACGGAGGCATAAGCCTTTCCAAGGCGGTCGAAATAGTATCTAGAGCGTACCCTTTCCGAAGACTTGATAAGAAGGAGTTTCAAAAAGTTGCAGGTTTTCTTTCCAAGCTTGGCCTAATAAGGTTTGAAGGAGACAGAATTATGCCGACTAAAAAGGCTAGAAAGTATTATTTCTCTAACCTCTCAATGATTCCAGACGAGCGAAGATATCCGGTTGTCGACCTTACAGCGAACAGGACTATAGGAATAGTTGGCGAAGAATTCATCATGCTCAGAGCAAGGGTAGGGCTCCACTTTATTTGCAGAGGCATGGTTTGGAATATTGAGCAGATTTCTGATGATGGAGTATACGTGACGCCAGTTGAGGACCCTAGAGCAGCCCTACCCGGCTGGGATGGGGAGATTCTCCCAATACCGTACGAGCTTGCAAAGGAGGTTGGTGGACTACGGAGAAAGATTGCTGAAAAACTGGAAAAAGATGGGGTAGAGCGAACTGTAAGCTGGCTTTGCAAGGAGTTTCAGGTAGACAGTAATGCCGCTCGGAAAATAGTCGGCGAAATCTGGGAGCAGTTGGAAAACGGGGCTCCTGTCCCTTCTGACAATCTTATCCTGATAGAGGGTTTCGACAGATACTTAATAGTAAACTGCTGCTTAGGAGAGTTGGCTAATAGAACACTCGGCTACGTAATTGACCAGAGGCTTTCCAGAAAGAAGCTTATTAGAAACTGGTGGGCCGACGCGTACAGAATCCTAATCGAGCTACCGGTAGAGGTTTCTCAGTCTAACTTCAGACAACTGGTTGAACAGGTTTTACCTAGAGACTGTGAAGAGGTTGAGAAGGATTTTCATGCTAGGATAAGTGAAAGATTCCCATTCGGATACTATATGAAGTTCGTTGCAGAAAGGTTCGGCGCGATTGAACGCGGCTTATCCTTGGGAGAAGAAAGGCTACTTGACCTCTACAATAGGTTTAGGCAGACACCGATATTCGTTGAAACCATGCGGGAGGTTCTGCAGGAGAAGGTTGATGTCGAAACTGTGAAAAAGATGGTTTCAGCCATTAGGAGTGGAAAAATCAGGGTTGAGACCCGCATCTCGATTGAGAAACCAACCCCACTTTCATACCACATATTGAACAAGTATGCTGAGATTCCTGAGATGATTGCACCGGAGCAGGTGCAGGCTGACGCTTTAGAGAGGATGAGAAACGCCATAATGCATACTAAGATTGAACTTATATGCATGGAGTGCGGGAAAAGACAGGATCCAGTCGCCATCAGGGATCTTCCGCCGAAACCTGGCTGCTACTCCTGCGGCTCAACCCTTCTCGCAATACTGCCCGGGTATAAAGGGTATCTTGTTGGAATCGTGAACAAGAGGTTGGGTGGTGAAAAGCTGTCTGAAGAGGAGGCAAGGCTTCTCGCAGACCTTAGAAGAACTGCAGACGTTATCCATTCCTATGGGAGAAGAGGCATAATCGCGTTATCCGTATACGGCATAGGGCCGCAGACCGCGTTAAGAATACTTTCGAAAATGCATTACAGTGAAGATGAATTGCTTAAGGATCTTTTGGAAGCAAAACTACAATACATAAGGACAAAACCCTACTGGAAGACTTGAAAAAGCTTCCGTTATAATCGGATGGAAAAGAGAAAAACAGGGGGTAATAAAAGATTTTAGGGCTTTTCGATTACTGTACGAGATATTATCTCGATCCTAGTTACTTTACTGTTCTCAACATCTACCCATATGAATGCCATGCCAGAGGTGTTTTTACGTAATGTAAGGATGGCACTCTTAGCCTTGGCTACCACGCTTCCATCAGCTTCCACAACGGTTTTTATAATCGGTTGAATACAAGTTACATTGTAGCCTTCTGAGAGCAGATTCTGTACGTCGGGGTCGCTCTTAGCTATATTAACGACATTGTTCTTAAACTCCTCGCTAATCTCTATAGGACCCCATCCGCGCTTTAGGCGGCCACGGTATGTTTGGGTCTTACTAGCGTTCGCTTCAATTTTGACAGGGCCCCATTGGAAACGGCCTACTGGGCCGCGAAACGTTAGCCAAGGCAAGGGTGTTTCTGAAGATTCGTTGGTCTGTGCAATGACATTTGTCAGGCTAACGTATATAGCTATGCCTAGTAGGAGGATGAATACCGGTAAAGCTATCTTGAGAGTCTTAGTCATCATTGCTACTATTGAATATAGTAGCAATATATAAATATTGTGTTCTCTTAAACAGGCATAAAAACGGGTCGGCTAGAACGGTACGATAGTCTTTTACCAGTTTCAACAACGTTCTTCCATGAAAACAGAGATTAGCCTAAGAGAGTAATATAAGTCCCTGCATCCCAGGCCAGTAGTTCTAGTATGTGCAAGAGGCAAGGAAGGCAGGGTTAATATTACGAGTTAGCGCGCGCTATCCTCCGCTTATAGCAATATCCCCATAGGAAATTCGGAGAGCAGATAATCTACGTTGCTGAAGCCAAAATAGCATGCGTTGAAGAAGGCTTGTTCCAAAAAAAGGCATTGTAGGAGGAAGCAGAACCTCTGCTTCACCTTGCCGGCACAACTTTCTCAACCCCGAAGCCGGCTTATTAAAACAGCGAACCCTATCAATTTTCCATCTCCTTCCGACATATCGTCTTTTTCTCGATCCCCTTATCAAAATCGTTAGCGCGCGCTAAATTTTTCTAATAGAATTTTTATTACACATTCTAAAATAAAAGAAGCGACAGGAAAAGCTCAGCATCAGCATTTAGTCGGAGATTTCTATTTTTAGAAAACTCGAAAACTCTGGGTGCTGATACTATTTGAGGAGACCGGGCTTTCGTGAACAATACTTATACGCGTTCTTTTTCAGAGCTTCTCGCATCTAATGTTATTCGTAGAGAACACTTATAAGAGCGTGTTGTAGCAATGAAGCCTGCTTCATCACCCAAAGTTATTCGAGACCGCGCTCTTAAATACAACATTACTAATAGACAAGGGTGTAGGCTTGGACCATAAGCCTATCGAACACCCTTAGATCACTTCAATGAGGCATCCTTTCTATTTTTAGAAATGTCTGCATAGTCGACTGTTTGCTGGTCGCCACTTTACTCGGTATCCTTATTTTATGTTCTTGTAAAAAATAGAATAGATTTTCTATAAGAAAATATTAAAAAGTTTTTTCGTGAAAATCATTCTCCACATCAACGAAGGAAATTGAAAGAGTTTCACAAAAATAGGAAGGCCTAAGCCATAAAGAATGCTTATATAACGCCAATCCCGGGAAAAGCCTGTGAACTCCTGGGAAAGGGTCACGAAAGCTATGCAACTTTCCATGCCCGATAGAGTTCCAATCTACGAAATGCATATCCCTCCTAAAATATCTTCAGTAGTGTTAAACAAGAATGTAAATGAAGTTATGTATGGTAATTTTGAAGCGTTTCATAACCTGATAGCCTCCAAGAGAGAGGTTAATTTAGATAGATTGAATTCATTAATAGCTGAAGAACAGTTAGCCGTTTACCAGGGATTTGGTCTTGACTGGATAAGGGTTTCTTGGGCGTATGCAAGCATCCCAAAGGATGTGAAGAGGCTTAACAATAACGTATGGCGGATAGAGGGTAAACGCTACAAATGGGTGGGGGACACAGCTTGGTTTCTGGATGAGCCGAAAGACTACGATCCTGACGAAGTAATAAAAGCCTGCAGGGAAAGTAGCGTAGAAGTAAATACTGGGGTTTTTGCCATACTAAGGTGGATTTCTAAAAAAGTTAAGGATGAGATTTTTCTTTCATTCGACGCTGACGGAACCTGGGGGCCAATAGTTTCAAACCCAAACCTCCTTAAGCATGTTCTTATCTGGGTTTATAGAAGACCTGATGCTGTTGAAACTTTAATCAACTACCATACTAAAGTCGCGCTAGAATACGGGAAATACGCGATTGACGAGGGTGCTGACGCAATACAGCTCTGCGTTGACTACGGTAATAAGAACGGCCCTTGGCTTTCCCCACCGATGTTTAGAAGATTTGTTAAACCAGCTTTGGAGATGCACGTGAACGAATTCAGACGGAAAGGAGCCTTTGTAGTTGTCCACTCAGACGGATACATCATGCCCCTGCTGGCCGACATGGTGGATGCGGGGATCAATGCCTACCAGGGCATAGATGTAATAGCGGGTATGGACCTGAAGGAAGTTAAGGAAAAGTATGGGGATAAAATCTGCCTAGTGGGGAATGTTGACCCTAGGATAATAGAG
>JAWCMB010000102.1:3467-5762 GCA_038850115.1 Thermoproteota archaeon | reverse complement strand
CGTCATCTGCGACGGTGCCAGGGGGCGGCTGCCAACGATCTGCGCCAGCTCCCTGTCCGGGTGAATTTTCATCCCGCCAAAGCTTCTCCTCCTTTTCACCCTTCTGAACTTGGCCATGCGCACCACTTATTATAGAAATTTCCCCCGTTTTTTCGACGCCTTCTTCGCCGAAGAGTTTGGCGATGATTGAGTCCCGCCGTTTTTTCAGGTCGCGGAGGAGGGTTGCGTAGCCGAACCAGGCTGTGAGCTGATCCTCGCCGAGCTCCCCGTCCACTTCGGCCACGAGGTTGTGTCCGTTGTACTGTATCGTCCACTTCCGCTGGCCCTTGTTGTAGTCGAACAGGGACATGGCGAACGCCTTCCTCAAGTCGTTTGTCTGGTAGTATCTCATGAGGATGTTGACGTTTCGAAGCTCGTCGCCTGTGAGCTTTTCGATTAAGTTCATCCTTTTCTCGCAGATCCTGGTCAGCTCCATCGTCAGCGTCGTCTTCTCCGCGTCTTGGTTGCCTAGGTTGTCGACGAACTCTTGGATGAGCCCGCTGACGACGGTGCTGTAGGGCCTGTTTATGAGCGCCGCGTAGCTTTTCAGCTTCAAGTAGCATTCGTAGGGGACGAGGATGTGCGTCTTTATGCGGTACACCCCGTAGACTCTGGGCCTGCCTCGCCGCCTCTTCGGCTTCGCCTCCGCCTCTTCTTCAGCTTCTATTTCCGCCTCTGCTGCTGCCACCGCCTGACCCTCATTAAAGGAATTTCCACATTAAATAATGTGAGAAGATTGCTGAAGGCGGCGGCTCTCCCCCTGGCGAGGCTTTTAAAAGGATGAGGCTGGGGTAAGCCGGTTTTTCGACGGGGGTTGGGGGGTTGCCTAGGCTTTTTCTTTGGGCGGGGCGTGGCTGGGGGCGGCTTCGCTTCGCCTTGTTTTTTCAGGCGTTTCCGGCTGGGCGGCGTTGTTTTCGCGCCTCTTCGAGGGTGTCGGGAATCTTGTCGGATTGCTGAAGGCTGGGGCCCCGCTCGTTTTTTTAAAAAACGAGGGGGGAGGCGAAACCCTATACGGCCTAATATAAGCGTTTTAAGCGTGAAAAGCCTGATTTTAAGCCGTTTTAAAAGAGGCTGGAAAACCGCGGCAAGCCAAGTGAAACGCCGCTCCCGCTTGGCGGAAACGGCGTGGAAACGGGGCGATTCGGCCTGAAACGGCCTTGAAGCGGAGGGGGTGAGGCCTCAACCTAAGGGAGAAAGCGGTCTAAGCGCGTTTAGGCGTGGGAGAAGCGTTTCCTGAAAGGGCGATGGGGGATGGGGAAAAGTAACATCAGCGGGGGAAAGTAACACTTCACTTAATGTTCTTAACGGTCAGTTTGCGTTTTCTGAACGTCCACAGCTCAGCGGAGGCGTTGAAGGCTTCGGCGTAGCGTTTCAGCTCCTCAGCCTCGCCGGGGCTCAGCCTCCCGGAGCCCGCCTTCACCTGGATTAGGCGGATTTGCCCGTCCTTGGCGGCGGCTATGTCCACGGGGCTGTGGCTCTGCGCGGAGCGCATACACTTCCACCCCTCTCGGCGGAGCTTAGCCAGGACGCGGTACTCCGCCGCCCGCCCCTTATAGTAGTTTCTAACGCCTCCAGCCATTCTTTGTCAACCTCCAAGTGAAGAATCCGACGACCATGGCGGCGAAGCTGAATGTGCCGAACGTGTCGGTTCTCAGCCACAGCGTTAAATGCGTCAAAGGAAGGGTGAGCCACTCGGGATGGTAGTGGCTGACCCATACGCCGTAGAGCCACCCGGCGGCACCTGTGAAGGCTAAAGTTTCAGCAAGCGCGGCGCATGCCGCCTTCAGCCCATTTGAAACCGACATGTTAAACCGCCTTGGCTAGGTGGTAGGTTGCGAAGAGGCAGAGGACGATGACGGCTCCGTTGAGGAAGGGGTTGCCGGAGTTGACCGGAGTCGCGGAGTAATGTTTCCTGGAGAGGGGCCAGAAGACAGGTGCGCCTGCGTCGGTTAACGCGTCGGTGAGGATGTGGCTTGTATGCGCTAGGAAGGCGAGAACCGCCGCGTAGGGGAAGGTGGGGGAGGCGGTGAGCCGCGTCGCCTGCGGAAGATATTTTGGAAGCCACGCCTTCAGGGAGTAGACGAAGACGGCGAAGACGGCTCCGGCGAACAGGCTGTGGCTGAACCACTTCCGGTGGAAGGCCTGTCCGAGCATGAGGTCGAAGTCGGGGACCATGGCGAAGAATCCGCCCAGCGCCGCGAAGGCGTAGAGGCTTATGGTGGAGGCTTTAGCCGCCTCCGGCAGTATGTGCCAGAA
>JAWCMB010000102.1:2265-3457 GCA_038850115.1 Thermoproteota archaeon | reverse complement strand
TCTTCAATTCAACGCGCCTCCGCTTCGGATTCGGCTTCAACTTTGGTTTCGAGGATTGGGGTCAACGCCTCGTCCAGGATTGCTTGTAGGCGGAGGTAGTGTTTGAGGAACTTTTGAGGGTACAGCTCCTCCTTCCGGTTGTAGATTTCCTTCACGCCTCCTTTGTGGCCGAGGAAGTATTCCACGTACCGCTCCGGCATGCCAGCCGCCTCTGTGGCGAGTGTGGCGAACAGCTTCCTCATCGCGTATATGTGGAATGGTTGACGCCACCCCACGTCCCTCGCCTTGTTCTGCGCGAATCCATGCGTCTGGGCGTAGATGGACGCGGTCCTTTGAAGGCTGTCCACGCTGAAGCGGAAGAGGGGTTCGCTGGGCTTCGCCTTGCGGGCTCGGAGCAGCTGCGTGAGCCTCTGCATGGCTAGGCCGCCGATGTACGTGTGATAGGGGTGGATGTAGTCGCTGGCCCTGTCCCCCTTCTTGTTCACGAGGTTGACGCGGATCACGGGCGCGGGCCTCGGCTGCCACTTCAAGTCTCCAACCTTCAAGCTGAACAGCTCGTTCGGCCTCATCCCCGAGTAGAGGGCGCATAGGTAGGCGGCCTGCTTGTCCGGTGGGAGGATGCGGATGAACTTAGCCGCCTGCCTCAAGCCGATTTGATGCACTTTTCGCGTCCCCCTGTCAGGCCTGTTGACGATGGCTATCTGCCCCGGGAGGGGGCATTCGTTGACCCTGTAGAAGCTGGCAACCACCTTCGCCACGTGGCGTCGATACGCGTTCTGCCTGTCCCTGAGAGGGCCCTTCAACCCCACGTATTCCTCCAGGAGGAGGCGGTGCCTCCGCTTCGTGTCCAAGTCAGCGGGGTCGCTTTTCCACACGTTGAGGACGTGCTCCTGGAAGAACTCGCTCGGAGTGGCTTTCACCCGCTTCTTCTCCCACAGCCAGCGGAAGTACGCGTATAGTTTGCCGAGGTATTCGCTCCTCGTCGGCTCCAAGTATCGTCCAAGCCAGTACGCGACCTTCGGATCCTTCTGAAACTCCCCTATGTCCATCATTCTCCTTCTAAAGAAAAAATGGCGTAGGCAATCGCGAACGATTGCCGCAGGCAATTTTCTCTCAAAGGGGGAAGACGATGCGCGGCGGAAGCGTTGAGGCGAAAGTAACCGTGTTGACGGTGGCCCATGACGAGGAGGAG
>JAWCMB010000102.1:0-2169 GCA_038850115.1 Thermoproteota archaeon | reverse complement strand
CGCTGGGCGTGGAGGTGCGGAGGCTGGTCGTCTTGGACAGGTGCACAGATCGCACCGAGGAGGTCTGTAAAAGGCTTCACGTGGAAACGGTTAGAAAAGATTGGAGAGGCAGCTTTGAGAGTCCGCTCACCGAGGCCGTTGGCTACGCGTTCACCCTCCTAGGCAGCGGCCCCGTGTTCGTCGTGGACGCGGATATGCGTGTGCCGCGTGACGCGTTGGTGAAGCTTTACAGCCGTTTAAACGAAGACCCCTCTGTTGCGTGCGTATCGCCCGTGGTGAAGACGAGGGCTGCGAATCGCTGGCTGAACCTGCTCTTCCGTTTGAGGGATTGGAACTATAAGGTGGCGCCGCTGGGAAGGTGGGCGCGCGGCGGATGCCTGTTGATCCGCAACTGCGCGGATGCGGCGTTCAATCCGGGTGATTTAAGCTGGGACAGCGCGTTGCAGAGGCGTTTCAGGGAGGCGGGTTTGAGCTGCGAGGTTCACGGCGGAGTGGAGGCTGTGGAATTCAGAGCGTTCACGTTGAAGAGGATTGTGAGGAGGCAGGTGATGGATGGCAGGGCGAGGAGGAGGCTTCGCGTAGGTTTTCTAAGAACCTTGGCGCACGCCGTGTTCAGAGGTAGGCCATTCGTGCTCTGGGGGTATCTGCATGGCTGACGTTGGGAGGATAGATGTGGTCTGCGTGACGAGGAACGGCCCTAACCCGGCTTGGCTGAGAAACCTGGATCGGCTGCCCGTCAACAAGCTTATCGTCGAGCGTTCCTCGCCTCTGCTGGCGGCGCGGCGCAGAGCCTTGGACAAGGTGTCCACGGAGTGGTTCCTGTGGTTGGACGACGATGTTTACCTGTGCGATGGATGGATGCGCGAAGCGGTTAAACATGTGAGGCGGGATGTGGGTGCGATTCAGGGCCGGGAGTGGCTGCATGGATTCGGCGAGAAGTGGGACTTGGCGGTGAACAGGTTCAGGTGGAGCAAGCCCGCAGTGGAGTATGAGCCCGGCCACAGGGGAACGCTTGTCAACACGTTGATGCGAATGGAGGCGGTGCGCGACTGGGACCCGCCGGACTTGGAGCTATACGCCTACGAGGACTACTTGATCACGCAGCACGTGTTAAGCAGAGGGTATAGGTGGCTGGACGTGAAGTTGCCTTCTTGGCATACGCGGACGTGGGTGAAGCATTTCACCGCCGCCATAAGGGATATGCGTGCGCTTAAACAGGTGGAGCCTGCGCGGAGCAAGGCCAAGCGGATGGTGAAACTGCTCTTAAGCACCGTGTTCGCGCTCATCCCCTTCTCTGCCAAGCGCCTCGGCACTGTGAAGATGGGCATCCGCGTCAGGGTCTTCCTCCTATACCAAAATATAAGCTGCATCTTGGGGCTGATGTTTGCTTGAGCATGAAGTTAAAGTCTTTTAATTGGAAATACTGGGCTGCGAAGACAATTCAGGTTCTAGTCAACCTTGCCAAGAGGCAAATGCTTGTGCCCATGCCGATTCAAAGCTTCAACTTCGAGGTGACGCGTAGATGTAATGGACGATGCACATACTGTAACATTTGGCGCACACCCTCACGTGTAGAGGACGAGTTGAAGCCGGATGAGGTTAGGGAGCTTTTAAAGCCTAGGAAGCTGTTCGCATCGGTTTCAACTATCGGCGTCACCGGCGGGGAGCCGTTTCTGAGGCGTGACCTCGTGGAGCTGTGTCAAGCGTTGAAAGAGGTCTGCCCTAATGCGCGGATAGGATTGGTGACCAACGGTCTGTTGCCGGGGCTTGTGGAAAACACGGTGCGCAGGATCCTCACAGAGGTCTGCAGCGATGTTTCATGCGGGGTAAGCATAGACGGCTTCCCAGCGGCGGACGGCTATACTAGGGGGGACGTGAACCATTACCGGTTGGCATGGGAAACCGCGAGGAGGCTTCGCAGGCTCGGCGTTGCGATGGGAATAGGTAGCACGCTGGTGGATGCGAACATCGATGAGGCGTTGGAGTTTAAACGCTTCGTTCAAAGCCTCGGCTACGATTATGCGTTTGAAATCGCTTCAACTTCTCCACACTACTATAAGAATGAGGAGCTGGAAACATTAAAGAGGAAGCATCTCTCCACGATTGAAAGGTTAGCGAGAGAAGGCAAAACGACGTTTCAATATTATCAACCAACGTATTTTGAAACTC
>JAWCMB010000101.1:0-5887 GCA_038850115.1 Thermoproteota archaeon | reverse complement strand
CTTCTCATTCTTCTTTTTTCCGAACAGCACCATTTTCCCCAGTCCTCTGCGGAGAAACTTATAAGCTTTTCCTCACACTCAGGTGTCGAAAAGGGTTCAGCAGGTTTTCAGAATCTCTTCAATTATTCTCTTCGCCTTCAGAATGTCTTCAACCTGCTTAGGCCCAGATATCTCCCTCTCAATCGTTATCGCACCCCTGTAACCCATGGAAACAAGCTTCGGAATAAAAACCCTATAGTTCACCTTCCCCTCCCCCAAGGGTTTCTCCTGTCCGAGAGCATACCCGTCTCTCGGGTATTCCCCATCCTTCGCGTGAACCCCCTTAACATACTTTCCAATAACGTCTAAAGCGTCCACCGGGTTCGCCTTACCGTAGAGAATCAGGTTTCCAGCGTCAAAGTTCACTCCAACATTGTCGAGCCCAATGTCCTGAATTGTTCTAAGAAGCGTCACAGGGGTTTCCTGGCCTGTTTCAAACCAGAACTCCTGGCCGTTTCTGCCAATATAGCTTACGAGTTCGCTGAGAACCGGGATGAGCGTTATGTAATGCGGGTCGTTCGGGTTCTCCGGTATGAAGCCCACGTGAGTAGTAACGCTTCCAACGCCAACCTTCCGAGTGAAGTCTGAGGCTTTCTTCAAGGCTTTAACCCTAGCCTCTCTTGTTTCAAGCGGAACCAGCCCGATGGTTAACGGTCCCTGTACGAAGTTCCATATAGGAGTGCCGGGCAGCCCGCTCCAGATGGTTGTTATCTCAACACTGTAGTCCTCAGCGGTTTTCCTCAGCATGGTCGCCATCTCATCGTTGAAATACTCCATCGTCCAGCAGGAGACCTGTGCGGTTGGAAACCCATACTCATTTAGTTTTTTAAACTCTTCCTCCATGTTTGGTTTTAAGCCGACAATCACCCCAAGCTTCAGATCAGCCATCTTTCACCCTCAATCTATTTTCACCAGCGATTAATAAGGGTTTCATCGAAGTGCACTGACTTCCTTATCCTGCTTTTCACCAGCATTCCAGATCCCTGCGTATGCCATAGATGTGGAAACGTAGGGGTTCGCAAAGGAACCTATTCCAGCGCCAACGTTGCAACTATTCCTCCAATACAGACTAGTTTAACGGTGAGCATTCATGAGGCTGGCCTTGCGATAGGCACGCTGGCTTGACAAGTCCCTTAATCCAGTGGGTTAAAGCCTCAGGCTGATGAACAGGTAACCCCAAAATATTTAAAAGAGCTTTCAAGAAATCTCATGAGATGTCATGAAAGCAATCATAGCAACATGGTCCTTTGGGCTGAAAGCGGTGGAAGCCGGGTGGAGGGTTCTACGCGAAGGCGGGTCTGCGCTGGATGCTGTTGAAACAGCCATAAGAGAGGTTGAAAATGATTTTTCAAACAGGTCCGTCGGGCTCGGAGGTTATCCTAATATTGCTGGCTTCGTTGAACTGGATGCGGCAATAATGGATGGTTCAACTCTTAGAGCGGGCTCAGTTGCGGCGGTGAGAAACGTTCAGAACCCAATATCCCTAGCTAGGAAAGTCATGGAGAAGACTCCTCACGTAATGATTGTCGGAGAGGGTGCAACTAAGCTTGCTAAGTTCTTCGGCCTATATGTGGATAAGGCTGACCTCCAGCCTGAAGCAAGAATGGAATGGGAGAAACGCCTGAAAACCGCTCTATCCATCTCTCCAACGGAGGGCTCGACTGACTACTGGCTTAAAATTGCTGCTGAAGGAGGCTATAATCATGATACAATCGGCTGCGTAGCCATGGATGATAATCAGAATATTGTTGCAGGCTGCTCTACAAGCGGGTATGCTTTTAAACTTGTAGGCAGAGTTGGCGACTCTCCAATAATAGGCGCCGGTTTATACGCTAACAGTTTTGGGGGTGCTGCAGCAACAGGCTTGGGGGAGAACATACTGATTCACAATATTTCTAGAAAAGTGGTGGATTTCATTGAAAAAGGGCTTCGTGCAGATGAGGCTGCCCAGAAAACAGTCCAATATCTCCTTGAAATAGGTAAAAGAGTAGATCACATATCGTTTGTCACGCTTGACAAGAATGGTTGTTTCGGAGCCGGTACTACTGAAGAGGTTTTTGAGTTCGCAGTAATGACGGAGGTTTTGTCAAAGCCATGTTTAATAAGGGTCAGGAGGCTTGATAAATAGGGTTTTAATGTGTTTCACGAATCGTTTCTTCATAGATAATAATTATTTTTGCAGTAATAAACCTTTTATTAGGATAAAATTTATAAACAACTATGGGAGCGCCTTCCCTGGTGAAAAATGTCAAGCGAAGAATTTAAAAAAGGCTTGACTATGAGAGCAATAGCCATAGCAACCATCATTGCAATCCTTTACACGATGCCCCTAATATGGTGGATGCGTTATCCTTGGGCAAGGTTTGCCTATAGAAGGCTTTCCCCCCTAGCGATGCATTTAACGTTCATGATGTTCATAACAGCCATAGCTGCTCTTATAACTAGGAAAGCATTTGGTAAAATGCTTTCAAGCCAAGAGTTGACAGTAATATACGCCATACTGTCTGCAACCATGCCTATACCATGGGCCCTTGGAATAATACAGTATTCATGGATTCTGGCACCTATAAAAGTAGGCGAATACCCGGGTGTCTGGCAAGTGGTGCCTGAGTTCTGGCTGCCTAAGTCGCTCGGGGTCGATGCTATTTGGAATGGAGGAATCGGCCTCTCAGCGTTCATCCCGGTGGCACTTCTGTGGGCATTTGTAACAATGGTTCTATATGTGTTCAGCTACTCTATCGGCTTACTCCTAAGAAAACCGTTTCTCGAAGTAGAGAAGCTTCCATACCCGTTGGTGACGCCTGCGTCCTTCATGATTGAGAAGGCCACCACCACTGAGAAGGAAGGGGGGTTGCCACTAATACTCAAGTCAAAGCTGTTCTGGATTGCCCTGCTAATCGGCTGGCTAGTTAACTTTTACTATAGTCCCACGGGAGGCGGAGGACAGGGCTCGGGACTGGAGCTCCTACTAGGCTACCCTGAGCCAGAGCCATTCCAAGCATATACCTATCTCAGCGGTAAGCTTCCCTCGCCCTTTACAAACATCCTAGTGGCATGGGACTTAGACGCCTTGGGAATCGGCCTTTACATGCTGTTCCCGTTGGATGTCTTGCTTACAGGCATAGTGTTTCACGTCTTATTCTACATCATATGGCCAATAGTTCAAGTGTCGACGGGACTAGTTAAGCCGCAACCGGGAGCAGGAGAGTGGGGTGCCTTCAGTGCAGCCAATTCCGTAGAGGCGTTTAATCCATCAGCATTTCTCGACCATGGTGCATACATAGGCATAGGTCTCCTAGCATTGTGGATTATTAGAAAACCGTTGGTTGAATCTCTCAGACACGCTGTTAAAGGCACAGGGGATGAGAAACCGTTCTCATACAGGACAATATGGGCTTTGATCATTGTTACAGCAATAATTCTCTTAGGGTTCCTAGTCGCAAGCGGGGCTGACGTGTTGTCGTCGATACTAACCATAGTATTCCTCGCCTTTACTATTCTAATCATCGCGAGGGTAAGGGGTGAAACATGGCCCGGGTACTCTAACGCTTGGGGGTGCTGGACTGGAGGAACCTACTTCACGTACGTTCCGACTCAAACAGCGGTCTCAGGAATACCCTTCAACACTCCTGTCAGTACAGAGGTTGCAAGATCGATTTATGTGACTAATGGCTTCTTAGGCATCACGAGCTGGTATGGATTATGGACTCCCGCAATAGCGTCGCTCGAATCGCTCAGGCTTGCAGAGGAAACTAGAACCGACTACAGAGACGTGATAATAGTAGCGTTGCCAGTAGCCATTATAGTGGTGTTCTTGACGTTTCTATTTCTCTCAGTAAATGTGACTGAGTTCGGAGCAAAAACCTTCCTCTCGGACTGGTGGTCAGGATGGCAGTTTGCTTGGATAGGAAACAATATTACAGTAGGAGCCCTTAGAAGTGGAATAGGCGCGCCTTCCACTGGTTCGGTGGTCTCAGTTATTCTTGGAGCGCTGGTCGCGATAGGATTGGGCCTGGCTAGAATGAGAATAGCTGGGTTCCCACTAAACCCGGTAGGCATGGTCATGTTCTCAGTTAGTTTCTATGGCTTCGGTTACGGGCTAATCGCTTATATAGTCAAGCTGCTAATCTTGAAAGTAGCTGGTGCTAAGACATGGGAGGAGAAAGGACTGCCTATCGCATTAGGGCTGTTCTTAGGAGGATACCTCGGCTTCTATCCAACAAGGTCGGTTCTACGCTTCCTACTAGGAAGATGAATCTCCCATATCAAAGATTTTTTTTATTTCTGACTTTTAATTTCCTACTTTTATTTTCCTTTATCAGTATTACTTCTTTTAATATAGTGTCGCCCAATCGGGTTGAATATCCGGTTAAAGAAAGCATGTCTACGGGTGTAAGGTTGCCCAGTATAAGTATAAATTTTAACAATTTAATTAGCCATTTAAAATATTTATCGTCTTTAAACAGGTATACTGGATATCCCGGCTGTGAAGAAGCGTCGAGATACATTTTCGATTATTTCGACAAAAAATTGGGATTAAAGACCTGGGTTGAGGAGTATGAACTCCCGATACCTTTTGACTACGGTTCCAGTGTGTCTATTCAACTGGGCGGAGGAGAGACGAAGACCGTGGTAGCGTACGCTCTACTGCCCAACAATGTGCAGGTTTCCTGTGGAAACTATACTGGCCACCTTATTTACGCTAGGTCTGGAACAATCCAGGACCTTAACACTGTCGAAGCAGATATAAACGGCAGCATAGTGTTGATGGATTTCAACTCTGGATATAACTGGCTTAACGTTATGCGGTTGGGGGCTAAAGCTGTTGTCTTCATAGCTCCTGACGATACTATCCGTAGTGAAAGCGATAATAAGAATCTAGATATCCCCGTTAAGTTTCCGAGAGTTTATGTCTCGAAGGAAGACGGCACCTATCTTAGAGAGCTAGCCCTCTCTAAAAAAGGTGTGATTGCAACCCTGAGGATCAATATGAAATGGATTCACGCAAAGGCTAAGAACATTATCGCTATACTGGACGGGACTGATCCGAATGAAATTGAGAACACGATTGCCATAATGGCTTATTATGACTCGGCATCAGTAGTCCCGGCTATTTCTCCTGGTGCCGAAGAGGCTATTGGCATATCTTCCCTTCTCGAACTAGCCCGCCTACTGAAAGAGAATCCTCCAAGAAGACCGGTCTGGTTCATAGCCTTCTCCGGACACACTCAGGCAATGGCTGGGGGGAGAGACTTCATATGGCACAGCAAAGAATTAGTTGAAACCGAGGAGGGGGTTAAAACGTTCGTATGGCACTTTGACCACATTGGCACTTCTGAAAACAAGGAGTTAGCCCCCTACTCCATAAAGATGGCTATAAGTCTTGACTTCTCGTCCGATTCGGACGCGATAGCGGTTGCGGGTTATGGGCGTTTCTACGGTTTTAGAGGCCCATGGTATGATTGGTATAGTTACGATAAGGATTTGACAAGGTTCCTATTTACCGGAGGAAGATATGGGAAGTATAGCCCGTCAGATAATATTTATCTATTGAACAATGACGTTTTGCCTGCTAACGCGTCGCGCACCAGCTACAGGGTGTTTGGACTCTGGGCTAGTCAATTGGACCAGAACCAGTATCTTCCTGGAGCATTAATGTACGAGGCAGAAATATTCGCCAGAACAGGAATATGGGGTATCTGCTTTACTACTGCCCTCTCAGTCAGGCTGTCTTACAACACGCCGTTTAATTTATTCGAGCGTATAAGGCTTGAAAACATTCTTCCACAGGTAGAATTCTCGTTTGCATTAATAAACGCTATATTGAACGATACCGAATGGTTTGATT
>JAWCMB010000100.1:0-5899 GCA_038850115.1 Thermoproteota archaeon | reverse complement strand
AAAGCAGGCTGCCCATCTTATGGGCAGACAAGCAATTGGAACTCGATTCAGGCCTATCATGATATGATGTCTGCGATGAGCGGGAAAGATGTAAACCCGTATGTTCAGGCTTCAATCCGTCTCAGTAAGACATTTAAACAAGACGGTTTCCACCGATACGAAATGATGGAGAGGGTGCGTTTCCCTCGGCGCACGCTAAAGGAGGTGCTTCAATAATTGAGTGCTTGGACTGATGACGCTGAGTACGTGCGGGTGCTCAAGGAGCTTTACGAGCTGAGGGGGATAAAGCTGGGCTTGGATGTTGTCAAGGGGGGTTTGAACGAGCTTGGAAACCCGGAGCAGGATTATCCTGTAATCCTCGTCGGGGGTACTAATGGGAAGGGTTCCACAGTCAGCATGATAAGCTCAATCCTACGCGAGGAGGGTCTTAGGGTTGGAACTTTCACGAAGCCGCACCTATGCAGGTTCACCGAGAGGATAGCAGTGGATGGTAGGGAAATAACTAGGAGGGAAGTCGTGGAGACATATGAGGAGGTTAAGGAGGCTGGTGAAAAAGTCTCGAGAAGGCTAGGACGCTTTCCAACCTTTTTCGAGTGTAACGTCTCGATGGCGTACAAGTATTTCTCGATGAAAAAAGTTGACGTAGCCGTCGTTGAGGTGGGTATGGGGGGTAGACTGGATGCGACAAACGCATGCGACCCGGTGCTCTCAGTCATAACCAATGTCTCTTTAGAGCATATGAAGCACCTGGGTGATACTGTTGAGAAGATAGCTTTTGAGAAAGCAGGCATAATAAGGCCGGGGCGGCCCACTGTATCTGCTTGCTCAGGTTCAGCGCTTAAAGTCATAGAGGAACGCTGCATGGAGTTGGGTTCTGAGCTCACCCTTGTATCTAGAGATGTTAAGCACAGGGTTTTAAGGTCCGACCTAACTGGGTTGACTTTGGATGTTGAACTTGGGAAAACGCTTTTGAAGAACCTTAAGGTTTCGCTCAGGGGGAGTTTTCAGGCGATGAACGTATCGATAGCCCTAGCTAGCTATCTTAAGTTCTTGGAGCTAACGGGTGGATCGGTCTTCAATGAGGACGCCATAAGGAGGGGTCTTGCTAACATTGTTTGGCCTGGGAGGCTGGAGCCCATTAGTAAACGCCCCCTAGTCATATTGGATTGCGCGAAGGACCCGGAGGCCGCTGAGGCATTGTCGTCAAGCATAGAGGAAATGCTGCCTGGAGCCAAGTTTAAAACAGTCGTCAGCATTTCCTCGGATAAGGAATACGATAAGATTCTCCGTTCTGTTGCGAGGGTCACGGATGAGTTCATCTTGACTGAGCATGGCGTCATGGGGAGGGCTCTCCCAATACAGAGGATGGAGGATGTTTTGAAGAGTCTGAATGCTAAATACAGTTCTGAGCCGACTGTTAGGGAGGCGGTGGCTCGAGCGTTGTCATACGCTGGGGAGGAAGGTAGAATACTGGTTACGGGCTCAGTTTTCACCGTTGGGGAAGCAAGGCCGATATGGACGGGCGAGCCTTACGACGGATTCTGAGGCCTCCATACTATCCTAGTCAATACTCGGATAGCCGGAACTCCAACCAGCGTGCCGACCAAGACTAGAAGCATCCTCTCTATAGGATATATCCAGAATACCGTATACCAGATTTTCTCAAACCCTTCCCTATTTATCATTCCGGTTAGGCCGAACACGTATTCAAATAGTGCGCTACCCATAGAGTGTTGCCCCATGGTTCCGAGTAAAGCGCATCCTGAAAACTTCAATACAATTGGGTCAGCCTTACGTTTAAAATTTCCAAGCCTAATGAGAATTAGGGAGACGGGCATCGCGATGAGGTGCAGCCAGTGGAATGGCATGTCTACCTCTAAGCCAGGAAGGTGGAGGTGTAGAAGGAGCAGGCTAAAGGGCCCTGTCATGAAAACGGTTAATACGGAAAAATAGATGAGGAGTGCTAACAATGTCTTTCTCCTCCAGAGCAGACTTACTGTCAAAGTGTTAACCAGCGGTGGTAGGAAGTCTAGGTAAAGAAACCTGGGAGGCTTTATTAAGAAACCTAGGATTGTTCCTAAGAAGATTACGGTAGCGCCGTGAACAGGCTCAAGCAAGACGCCGTAAAGCGGCAGAATGACATCTGAAACCGGGAAACTTCCTCCAGGTACCCCTATGATTGGGAAGGCTGGGATTGCCCTTAGCACGATGAAGAGCGCCATGAACAGGGAAGATGTGGCAAGTTTATGCACGTCGAACGTTTTCTTGTTTAAACCAGCTCTTGGTTCTCCAGCGCCGCACCTTATGATACTGGATTCTGTAATCACAATGTTGACCTTCGCATCGTTCTCGTCAACCGGTATGCTGTCAAAAACCTGTTCGGAGAAGGCTAAACCGATTACTTTCTTCCCTCCGTTAAACCTCTTTAAAAACCTGTCGAAGTAACCCTTTCCTCTGCCAAGCCTGTTGCAATTTCTGTCAAAAGCCCTCCCCGGAACCACCGCAAGATCTATTTCATCCATGCTAACGATTCTAGCTTTCTTGGGATCCGGCTCCATTACGCCGAATGTTCCAACAGCCAGTTCTTCAAGGGTTGATATCTCACAGGGAATCAGCTCCCTGCTTTCTTTATCCACAAGGGGCACCACAACTCTTTTACCGGATTTCAACATATCAGTGATGAGCCCGATCGTATCAACTTCGTCCTCTTTGGAAACATACACCATAACACACTTTGCTCTCGAGAACTCTTCCAGACTTTTAAGCTTCGAAACTGCCTTAGAGCTCTTATCCTTCCTCTGCTGATCCGGCATTGCTAGGATCCTCTCCCTTGCTAATATCCTGAACTCATTCTTAGCGTTGCCGGATCCCTTGTCCATTCTCAACTGGCAAAAGGAGTTCCCTATAAAAACATTTCATGAATACTGGAAATCCATATGTTAATACTCATCCCGGAATTCGCGCTTAAAAAAGGTTTATAAAATTTTGACTGATAGGAGCAGTGGAATCGAAGCATTTATAAGGACACATGTATTTGAAGAAGGACACGATGCCTCATTTGCTTGGAGAACTGGTAAGGGTCGATGAGGCTGGCACTAGGGGTTGGCATAGCTCCCACGGTTTGAAAGTAAGCCTCGGCAGGACTCGTAGACATGCCTCCCATCATGTTGGGGGATCTTTATCAGCGCCGGGATTCACGATTTACAAGGGCCCAGGGTGATTCCTGATGGCGGCTAAGATATTGAGTGGCAAGCCAGTGGCTGACGCGATTCTGGCTGAGGCTAAGGCAAGGATCGCGAAACTCGGTTTTACACCATCCCTGCACATCATAAAGGCCTCAGGTTCAAAGGCCCAGGATTCTTTCGTTAAGATGAAGGTTAAAGCCTGCAACTCTGTGGGGGGAAAAGCGTTGGTGCATGAGCTTAACAATCCTTCCGAGGCCGAGCTCATCTCGCTCATAAAGGAATTGAATAAGGGTACGGATGTTCATGGGATAGTGGTTCAACTACCCCTTCCGAAAAATGTGTCGACTCTGAACGTATTGGAAGCCTTAGACATTAGGAAGGACGTTGACGGTCTGCACCCGTTAAACCTGGGAAGGTTGTTATCTGGCCTGGAAGCCAGGCCCACGGCGACGGCAAACGCTGTGATCAGGATTTTAGAGTGGTATGGAATTAACGTAGAAGGTGCTGATGTTGTCGTCGTGAACAACAGCATACTCGTCGGGAGGCCCCTGTTTGCAATGCTTACCTCACGAATGGCAACGGTCACCGTTTGCCACATCAAGACTAAAAACTTGAGCGAGAAGACATTGAAGGCGGATGTCTTAGTATCTGCAACCGGTGTCCCAAGGCTCATAACCGACAAAATGGTGGCCGAAGGCGCCGTAGTAATCGATGCTGGAACCAGCTTCGTCGAAGGCACTCTCGTGGGGGATGTGGACTTTCAAAGCGTTTCCCAAAAGGTGTCTGCGATAACCCCGGTTCCAGGTGGAGTGGGCCCGGTGACGGTCGCGACCATCATACATAATCTGGTGGAATGCGCCTCCGAGGCCTCGTAGTGTTGCTGAGGATAGGTGTACTTGCATCAACCCGAGCCACCGACATGGAGGCCATCCTGGAGGCGATAAGAAACAAAAGGTTAAATGCTGAAATAGTCTGCCTCATAAGCAATAAGAAGAACGCGTATGCGCTGGAGCGGGCGAGACGGAACGATGTAGAGGCGATATTCATAGATCCTAAGGGTAGGGATCCCGTGGAGTACGATATGGAGGTCGCCGTAGAGCTTGAGCGTAGGAAGGTTGACCTCGTGCTGCTCATAGGCTATAACAGGATCCTAAGCCTCCAGTTCGTGAAAAAGTTTAGGAATAGGATTATGAACATTCATCCCTCGCTTCTCCCAGCCTTTCCAGGTTGGGACCTAAACGTCCATCGCGCAGTGCTTGAATCCGGCGTGAAGATTACAGGCTGTACTCTCCACTTCGTTGATGAGAAAATGGATGCTGGACCGATAATAATACAGAAGGCTGTTGAAGTGAGGGAAGATGACGATGAGGAGACTTTGAAGAGGAGGGTACAAGAGGCTGAAGGTGAGGTCTTGGTAGAAGGGATCCGTCTTTTCCAGGAGGGAAGAATCATGGTTGAGCAGGGAAAGACTAGAATACTTCGTGAAGGGGAGACAAAACCCCTACCGAACCACAGGGATTGAGAATTTTCCCAGTCGACAAACTTTACGGTCACGTCTTTAGTTGACTGACACGGCCGGGAAAAATCATCACATAGATTATCGCAGGTATAGGCGAATGTTAGACGCTAATCCTATCTGCCTCTATCGCGTTCTCTATACTTTGAATATTTTGAACAATGGATGGTTGCTGGTTAATGGTCTTGTTCCAAATTCCTGCCGCACGCTGTAAGCCACATAAGCGTCAGCCAGTGCACAGTGGAAATACGCGTTTGAAGCGTTCTCTATCGGCCCATATATTACGAAGTTCGCCCCCATGAATATTGGGGCCACGTCGGCTACGCTGCTTGCGATTGAGAACATTGTTTTATCCAATCTGCGCATCCTGTTCCACCTCTGGACTGCGTTATGCGTTCCAGCCCCGGCTGGTAAACCGTATTTCTCCTTCACCAGATAGACTACTTTGCTTACTGGTCCTGGGTCAGGGATGTCGAGAACAGTCGTATCCACCAGGATTCTCTCGACGCCCGCTTTTGAGGCTAAGGCTAAAAGCTCGTCGAGCACCTGCATCCTCCCGGCTATCGTAGGGCTTTTAGCGTTGTATGTCAGCAAGACGGCGGATTTAATCCTTGCCTCCCTGATTGCGGATATCTCAGCCTCTTTAATATGCGGCATTATCGAGTTGTAGACGACGCGCTCAGACAACCCGACTTCACCGACGTACCTGGCTCCTGCAATCCTCGCCTCCTCAGTAGTCCCGTCTATAGCGAGGGGCCCGTCGATCTTGTCAGCCACGAACTCGATGAGTTTTCCAAAGGCTTGAGGCCATGTGCAGCATACGTCTACAATCCTCGGATTACCGGTTTTATCCGATATCTCCTTCTCCTTATTCAGGAGGTCTTCAGCCTTCTCTCTAGAGAACACTCCAGTCCTCTCATCCTCAAATATTTTCTGTTTGCTATAGAATATGCTTCCCATCATAACAGTAGGCAGTTGACCCGGCTGACCACCAACCTTCACGCCTGCGATATCAAAAATTTTCTGCTCCTGCTTAAACCTGAACATCTTCTCATCCTCTTCATCTATTCACCTTTTTATACTTTTAGAGTCCTCGTTAGACATTTAACCTATGATGGTTGGGCTGAGAAAGTCCTCTTCAAGGTTGTTTATCCGCGCTTTCATCATAGACAGCTCGGAACGTTGAAGGGCATGGTGG
>JAWCMB010000099.1:0-5909 GCA_038850115.1 Thermoproteota archaeon | reverse complement strand
TCTGTTTCAGTCTTCTTCCGGCCAAGCATCCAGCCTGCGAGGCAGAGTGCTCCGGAGATTAAAGCAGTCCAAAACTGGACGGTGAACCTGGATTCTGTTCTGACTTTCACGAGGCCGTTGACACCAGTAAACGGGTAGAGGTTGACGGCCAAGTATCTGCTTGAATAGGGCATCAAGGCGTCACCCAGGTTTGGAAGAGCCTGGGCTACAGAGGGTGTGAAGCGTTGAACCATGTTTGCCGACACTACGGCTACGGCAACAGTCAGGATTCCGAAGCACACGGGCATGGTTAGAGGCCTGAGGTTGAGAAGCCTCCGGGACCAGGTTTTTCCTTCAAGCAGTGAGCCGAGGATTATTGTTGCCGACCCCAGCATGGCGAGAAGCCTTTCAGAGGTGAAAAGAGCATTCATGAGTGGAGACGGGTTGATGACCTGTGCGCCAAGGAGCTCAGCTTTAAGTTCGAAGGGCGAGAGACCCACGTATAGAACAGGCTTAGAAGTTTCTCCCACAACCAGCTCCCACCAGGCACCCTCGGCTGCAGACACTATTAGGAACAACACGCCGCCGGCCAAGTAGCATATTCTAAACCTTTCCAAGAACCGTCACCATGAGGGTAGGAAGCCTGTTGGAAGACTGGTTACCGTCAGGTTGAGGGGGAGCTCAGCTGAATCCAATATTAGAATAACCTCTCCGGAGAGGCTTACAGGAGGCTTCTGGGCGAGTAGTCTCAGAAGATCCTCGCGAGCGCCTTTCTCCAGCATGAGGGAGAAGCTCACCGTCTCCTCTCTAGCCGGCTCCAGTATGAACGGGGACTGGAGAACAAGCCTTCCACTCATGTTCAGCGTCAGTGCAGATATCTCGCAGTCGAGCTTTTTCAAACCTATCCTCATGCTTCCAGTGTTGGATAGCCCTATGCTCAACCGGCACGTTTCTCCCGTGAGACTATAATCCATAGAAGTTATGTGGAGCGAATGCTGGATGTTAATTATTGAGCCTAAGGGAAGGTTTAAACCCGGTACTATGAAAACCTGCAGTGATCCGGAGGAGAAATAGTTGAAGGCTAGGGGGGCTATAACCATGGCGACCGTAATGAGTCTAAGCGACCACACTATGTTTGCCTCGCTAGCCATCGGGATGACCTTTGAAAAAGCATGTGAAAGCAAGATATAAGGATTATATTGCGAGGCGGTTTCCTTCTGTCTTTTATCGTTTTTCGGCCTTATCGGCTAATTATCATCGGCATAGCGCACGCTACTTAGATACCCTTTTATACCTCTGGTTAAACACCTTGTTGAGCGATGCCGTTTAAAAACTCTCTGTTAAAAGTGATAGATTTAAGGGGCTGCGGTTTCGTTCCCTCAAACGTCGCTATCATTCAGGCGACATGGCACAAGTATAGGGAGCGTCTTGAGGAAGTTTTGGTCAAACATCCAAGGATTTTCCCCGGCTTCAGGAAGGGGTCTGTGATTTTTGACGATTTCGGCACGCATAGGAAGGGGAATACTGTGGTTGACGAGTGGGGCTGCGTTTGGACTTTTAAAATCGACGGGCTGGAGGGCCAGGTTGTGAAGCATCCGCTTGAAGACTGGAGCAGCCTTGATAAAATGGTTATTCCAGACGTTGAAAAGGGCATAGCTGATATTCACGGCCCGCCCCGTCCCTGGAGAGATATCGAGGCATCGGTTAAATCTGCGAAAGAGAGGGATGATATTGCGATCGTCAGCTTCCCGCACGGCTTCTTCTTCATGAGGCTTTACTACCTGAGAGGCTTCACAAACCTTATGAAGGATTTTTTCACAGAGCCTCCTCAGCTCTACGAGCTTATTGAGAGGCTGACGCAGTATAATCTTGAGCTGATTGAAAGAGTGCTTAAAATGGGTGTTGACCTGGTTTATTTCGGGGACGACCTGGGCCTGCAGGACAGGATGCCGATAAGCAGGGAGAAATTCAGAAGACTGGTATTTCCGTCTTACCGCAAAATGTTCAGCAGGATAAGGGAGGCTGGGGCAAGGGTTTACCTGCACTCTGACGGGCACATAATGGAGGTTGTTGATGACTTGATCGAGTCGGGTGTTTCAGTGTTGAATCTTCAGGATAGGGTTAACGGCTTGCTGAACATAAAGAGGAGAATAAAGGGCAGGGTCTGCATCGACCTGGATATTGATAGGCAGTATCTTCTGCCCTTCGGAACAGCTCAAGAAATAGATGATCATATTAGGAACAGCATAGTTGAACTGGGTTCTGAGAAAGGAGGTCTCATGTTGACGGCAGGAATCTATCCCGATGTCCCTCCGGAAAACGTAGATGCTCTCTGTAGCTCTATAGAAAGATATATGAATTTTTATGGAAGCCTTGAGAAATGCGGCGGTTAAATCGATGTTCCCTAGTTTAACAAGCCTTCGTCTAAACAGATGGCTCATAAACCAGTTTAAAGCCAAGTGTACCATTACAACCTAATATTTAAATATATCCGCTCCCTTTGTCCGTGATGAATTCCTGGGAAAGAGTCGTTAGAGCGATGCAGGTTTCTAAGCCAGACAGAGTCCCCACCTATGAGATGGCCATCCCCCCAGCAATTGCCTCCAAGATTCTTAACAAGCCTACTGACTCAATTCTCCTGCACAACACTGAAGCCTTATATTCCTTAATGGCTAGGGGTGAGTTTGACCCTGAGAAAATCAATAGGCTTCTAGCCAGCGAACTGTTGCAGCTTCACAGGAGCACAGGCATAGATTGGATAAGAGTGATCCATGCGTATTCTGCTAAACCAAGAGAAATTAGAATGGAGGGTGAGCACGAGTGGGTGATAGATGGCAGAAGGTATAGGTGGAGCGCTGGCTCAATCTGGGATCTGGATGAGCCTAAAACCTATAACCCTGAAAGCATCGTTAAGCATTGTAGAAACGCTAAGCCTGAAGTCAATCCAAAAATATTTGACATTCTGCGAATGCTTAAAAAAGAAGTTAAGGGCGAGTATTTTCTTTCTTTCGACGCTGACGGCACCTGGGGTCCTATCGTTTCAAACCCCAATCTGCTCCGCCATGTGCTCGTGTGGGTGTACACTCATCCTGAAGCAGTAGAGGCGCTCATAGACTTCAATACTAAACACGCCATAGAGGTTGGAAAATGGGCCATAGACGAGGGGGCTGATGCCATACAGCTTTGCGTAGACTATGGGCATAAGACTGGGCCATGGCTCTCGCCCGAAATGTTCAGGCGGTTTGTTAAACCCGCTTTAAAACGGCACTGTGACGCTTTCAAAAGCAAGGGGGCTTTCGTGGTGCTTCACTCAGACGGTAACACGACCCCGATTCTCCAAGACATGGTTGACGCCGGCATAAGCGCGTACCAGTGCATCGACGTGACTGCCGGGATGAGCTTGAAGCATGTTAAAGAACGCTACGGGGACAGGATATGTCTAGTCGGTAACGTGGATCCGAGAATCCTGGAATTCGGCAGCGCTGGCGATGTCTATCAAGAAGTTAACAGGTGTATTCGGGACGGCGCCCCCGGAGGAGGATATGTTCTTTCCGCTTCAGCCAGCGTTTGTTCAAACACGAATGCTGAAAACTTTCTGTTTATGCTTGAGCTTGCTAAAAGACTGGGAGCATATTCTTAGGTGAAAGAGCGCGCGGGTTCAGGTTTTTCGACGCGTCGATGACAGCTAAGAACAGGGTTATTCCGACTGTGGTGGAAAATAAGATTAATGATTAAGTAAATGGATTCAAGTTAGGAGGTTTATATCAAGGCGGGTTTTTAACCGAGAGTAGAGCAAGCTATGCGAAAATGATTCGGCGAACCAGATTAGTCTTCAGGGTTTCAAGCATGAGCAGTCATTATGGGGTTCCTGCTGGTGACAACCCATCCTACTGTTAATACAGTTTTGAAAAGCCGGAGAAAGATTAACCGGCTTTTCTGCCTTAAACGCGCCCGCGTAATCCTTCCTTTAAAGATATTCTTAAACACCAATATTCATTATTTTTCTCATAAGAAAACATTTTTATCCGAAAACAACACTATGTAAAACGTGCTGCAAAGGTGTCATGTTTGCGGCAGGACGGGTGAGGAATACAAGCCCTGCCCCCTGTGCGAATGGGTTTTCTGCGAGAAGCACTTAGACCCGGAAGAGCACGACTGTATTTCCCTGAAGAAGCTTAGAACCACTCGTCTAAGGCTTGAACACCGGGAAACACCAGGGCCCGTGAGCAGGCCGGCAGAGTCTGCGGAGGGTTTCCTCACCAACGTCACCAGGGAGCCTAAGGAAAGCGTTCTAGACGAGAATCTCGCCAAGGGTCTTAACAGGCTCAGCTGGATGCTTCCCCTCTACATCGTAGGCTCACCGCTCGCCGGCGCCATGATCCTAATATTCGCCGCCGGCTTCATGACTCTTATCGGCTTCACTATCCCCAGGGAGTTTCTAACAATGGTTTTAAGCCTCTGGTTCCCGCTTCAAGGCCTCCCTGGGGGGCTCTCTCTGGTTGCAGCGCCAATACTCATGGTCTTCCTGTTCGCCGTCGGCGGGGGGCTAACGGTGCTTGCAATAGAATACGGTCTTCTCCTTCCAGCGTTCAGGTCCCTCAGGAAGCACAACGAGTCTTTCAAAGCCCCATTGACACTCGTTAAAATCGGCTGCGCCGGCCCCGTGATCCTCCTAATAGCTATAATCATACTTGCCACAGAGGTTTCAAGCTGGAAACCTGTTTCAACCATTCCAACAATACTGTTCTGGACTGGGGTTGCTCTACTGGTCATCGGGCAAATAGGGCTGGTGGCGGGGCTCTTCAAACTCGGAGGGAGGCTTGAAAACCCAAGGTTCTCAGCCGCCGCAACCATTTTCACAGTAAACCTTCTGCTAAGCCTGCTGCTGAGCCCGCTCGCCATCTTAGCCGGGCTCATAGGATGGGTCCTAACGCTGGCAGCATCCAGATCAGCGTTAAAGAAAAAGTGAGCAAACACGGGTTCTAGCAAAAGTATCCGTGAGCATTATTAAAATATTGCACCGGCACATTTAAGCGTCACGCGCATCAGGATGCTGCGACTAATACACGCCGTGTCAAAGGCTTGCCGCGTTTCTGAAAAACATAAAAAGATTAGGGGGCGATAAGACGCATGGTTAAACTATACAAGAGAAGGATTTTGAAGCTGAATGTTGAGACTAGTGGTCTAGGCCTTGGAACATGGGCTATCGGAGGCCCTATCACAGGGGCTGACGGGCTGGCCCACGGCTGGGGGAAAACCGATGACGAGGAGGCTCTCAGAGCTTTAAAAAGGGCTTTCGAGCTGGGTGTAAGGGTTTTCGACACTGCCGACGTCTACGGCTGCGGCCACAGTGAGAAGCTTATTGGAGAAGCATTAGGAGAATACCGTGACGAAATAGTAATCATAACCAAGTTTGGATTAACCTTCGACCCTGAAACGAGGCGGGAGACAGGCGAGGACGGCTCGCCACAGTATGCTCGGAAGGCGGTTGAAGCCTCGCTTAAAAGGCTGAAAACAGATTACATAGATGTCTACCTGCTCCATATATGGGGGTATCCTGTTGAAAAAGCGGCTGCAACCATGGACACGCTGGAGGAACTTGTTGACGAAGGCCTGGTTCGAGGCTACGGGTGGAGCACTGACTCGACAAGCCGTGCAGCAGCATTCGCCGACCGTAAACGCTTCGTGGCTGTTGAAAGCGAGCTGAACGTTCTAAGGGTTACGGGCGAAATCATCAGGCTCTGCGAGGAAAAACAGTTGGCCAACATAAACCGTGGACCCCTAGCAATGGGTCTCCTCTCGGGAAAATACACGCTGGACTCGCCAAGCCTGCCTGATAACGATGTTCGGAAATCCACGCCAAGCTGGCTGGTCTACTTTAAAAACGGGAAGCCGGCGCCAGAGTATGTTGAAAAACTGGAGCAGATAAG
>JAWCMB010000098.1:0-6169 GCA_038850115.1 Thermoproteota archaeon | reverse complement strand
AGGTCTCCGAACGGCCACAATAAGGTTCTGATTGAGGTTGAGCCTCTTGAGCCGAGGGTTGTTGAGCTTGTCGCAACAGGTAAGATTGGCGAGTTCACTGACAGGAGGGAGGTTGCTAGGATGCTGAGGGAGTGCGGCTGGCCTGCTGACGAGGCTCGGGGTGTTGAGGCGGTTAGCGAGAGCTTCAGTCTTCTGGTTGACGCTACTAAGGGTGTTCAGAGGCTTGAGCAGGTTTCCGGGAGCATTAGGATGGGCTTCATCGAGGCTATGAACGAGGGTATTCTCGCCAGGGAGCCTGTCAGGGGTGTGAAGGTTAAGCTTCTCGACGCGACTGTCCACGAGGATCCTGCTCACCATGGTCCTGCTCAGATTATTCCTGCTGTGAGGAGGGCTACTCACGCCTCTATTCTTCTGGCTGACCCTGTTATTCTCGAGCCTATTCTCAGGCTTGACGCTAGGACGGGTATGGATCAGGTTGGGAACGTGACGAGGGTTATCAGCCGCGCTAGGGGCAGGGTTCTGAACATTGAGCAGAAGGGCTTGATGACCTATATTGTCGGCGAGATGCCTGCTGCGGAGAGCTTCGATCTTTCGGAGGTTTTGAGGAGCGCGACCGGCGGAAGGGTTTTCTGGGACACTAGTTTCGCCAGGTGGGAGCCTGTTCCAAGCCAGCTTCTGGGCAACGTTATTGCTGAAATAAGGAAGAGGAAGGGTCTTCCGGCTGAGGTTCCCAGGGTGGACGACCTAATAGAGTAAGGCTAAGTCTTGGCTTCCACGGGCTTTATCATGCTCCAGTCTATTCTCTCCACAAGCTTCTTAAGAGCGTTTTTCAACTCCGCTATCGCATTCTCCCTCCCCATCTGGCTCGCGTTCCAGGTTACGAACGGGGGGTAGAAGCTCGCCTCCTTGAACCTAGGCTTCCCTTCCACTGTTTCAAACTTTATGTAGCCTACTTCCCTCAGGTAGCAGTTGTCGTTTGGGCACAGTATATCTATCTCGTTAAGCTCCTTCTTAAGATATAGGAGTTTAAACTCGGAAGCGTCCTCGATCTTCCTGCCGCAGGGGCAGATTAAAGTGGGGCTCATTTCCACTTAGGATGCTGAGGGGTAAACTTAAGTTTTTCATTTTTCAAGGCTTGAAATAAAGTTTTTATACCCCTTTTATTATGAGGGGTTTCGAGGTGAAATTGAAATGGCTGCTATACCTGCGACGGTTGGAGGCACACCGGTACTAATACTTAAGGAGGGAAGCACTAGGACTAGGGGTAGGGAAGCCCAGAGGAACAATCTTAACGCTGCAATAACCCTCTCGGAAATAGTCCGTTCATCCCTCGGCCCAAGGGGGATGGATAAGATGCTCGTCGACTCTCTTGGGGACGTTACGATAACCAACGACGGCGCGACTATTCTGAAGGAGATGGAGATCGAGCACCCTGCCGCCAAGATGATGGTTGAAGTGGCTAAGAGCACTGATGTTGAGGCTGGGGACGGGACGACTTCCGCGGTGGTTCTGGCTGGGGAGCTTTTGAAGAAGGCTGAGGAGCTGCTGGACATGGATGTCCACCCGACTATCGTGGTCGACGGCTACAGGAGGGCCAACGGCATGGCGCTCCAGTTTCTGAAGGAGATTGCTCAAGAGGTTAAGCCGACTGACAGGGAGACTCTTAAGCTCATAGCTATGACTGCCTTGAGGAGCAAGGTTGTGAGGGAGTACAGTGACCAGCTTGCGGAGATTGCTGTCAACGCTATTCTGAAGGTTGCGAGGGAGGAGAACGGCAAGTACAACGTTAGGCTTGACGACGTTAAGGTTGAGAAGAAGGCCGGCGGCTCAGTTATGGAGACGCAGCTGATCAACGGCATTGTCCTGGATAAGGAGATTGTTCACTCCGGGATGCCTAGGAAGATCGTTAACGCTAAGATAGCTATTTTGAACAGCCCGCTTGAGATCGAGAAGACTGAGTTCGACGCTAAGATAAGCATAGAAAGGCCGGAGCAGATTAAGGCGTTCCTCGACGAGGAGCAGAAGATCCTGAAGGAGATGGTTGACAGGATTGTTGAGGCTGGTGCAAACGTGGTTCTCTGCCAGAAGGGTATTGACGATATTGCTCAACACTATCTTGCGAAGGCTGGGGTGATCGCCGTGAGAAGGGTTAAGGAGTCGGATGTTGAGAAGGCTTCTAAGGCAACCGGCGCCAGGATCGTCACGAGCGTGAACGAGCTTACGAAGGATGATCTTGGTTACGCCGGCCTGGTGGAGGAGAGGAAGGTCGGTGAGGACAAGTGGGTTTTCATCGAGCAGTGCAAGGACCCGAGGTCTGTAACCATCCTAATAAGAGGAGGGACTGAGAAGATGGTGGATGAGGCTGACAGGGCTCTTCACGATGCTCTATGCGTTGTGAAGGATGTTGTAACATACCCGTACATCGTCGCCGGGGCGGGTGCGCCCGAGATAGAGGTTGCGATGAGGATACGGAAGAAGGCTGAGACAATAGCTGGCAAGGAGCAGCTTGCGGTGCTCAGGTTCGCGGAAGCCTTGGAGTCGATACCATCAGCCCTCGCTGAGAACGCTGGAATGGATCCGATAGACATTATAGCTGAGCTCAGGAAGCATCATGAGGCTGGGAACAAGTGGTACGGCATCGACATCGTCTCCAAGAAGACTTCCGACAGCTGGGCTAACAAGATTGTTGAACCATTGCTTGTGAAGGAGCAGATAGTGAAGTCTGCGAGCGAGGCTGCAAGCATGATTCTGAGGATTGACGACGTGATTGCCGCGGGCAAGCTTAAGGAGAAGGGGCCTCCTAAGCCGCCTTCTGAAGAAGGTGGCGCCGGGGAACTAGACTAGGCTTTTTCCAAACTCTTTTTATCTCTTTTTTCTAAAGCTTTCTCAGAAGGCTTAACGCTGCGAGGAGCCTCAGCCTTTTTCCTCCTTAAGCTTCCCAGTCTTCCTAACGGCCTTGATGAAGCTTTCACTGTTTATTCCGAACTCGCTTCTCATCTCGCTAAGTATGTTCATCTCTATGACTCTGGCCCCTGGACCATACATTTTTTCAAGGCCAGTGATGAACTCCTCCGGCTTCTCAGGGATCTCCTCCTTCTTGAGGCCGCACTCGTTCTCAAGATACCAGTATACGACGTGCTTTATGGTTTCCCCAAGGTGGCTTAAACCCTTGTCGACGCACGCTAAAACCCTGTCCTTGGGTTTCATCAGCCTCATCTCAAGCTGCAGTGTTCTCCCCGCTCCCTCCCCTGTGCAATGATTCTGGTGCCTGGGCCGTCAAAGTTTCCCGGTGAACATTCAGCATGAATAGATGCGGCGCGATGGTTAAGGAGCCTTTTTAGACTCTCTGACATAGGAGTATCCCCCGCTGCCTGCATATATTCTTTTTTTAACGCTTTGAAAACATTCCCGGCGGAAGGGCTGAGACGCTTTCAGGAGTGTCCCGCCTACGGCTTGAACGCTGCGCGCCCTCACGGCTCAGCCATATGTTGCAGTAGGCTGAATGGTGGAATGCGGCGCCCGGGATTTGAACCCGGGGTTCCCAGCTTGGGGGGCTGGTGTCATACCAGGCTAGACCAGCGCCGCAGGCACTGGGGGATAAAAACAGGCTGGACGGTTAAAAGTTTTATCCCCGTGGGCGTTGTTTCGCTTAGAAAGCGTTACGTTTTTATTAAACAGTTTTAACCGGGGTGTGTGCAGAGCTTTAGAATAAGACTTATCTTTAAGTTCCTGCTCGTGTCCCCCATGGGAAAGCTTAAAAGCCTCTGTTTTCGAATACTCTTAACGCGGTGGAAGACGATGAATTCTCTGGCCTTTGAGCCTTGTGCTCGTGATCTTGAGTTATGAGCTTCCACCGTTCCTAAGGAGGATGCTTAAGGTTGAGCCTGGCTGAACCCGTTGGCGCGCCGCTGAAGGTTTCAGACGTCTCTTTCAAAAAGGGTGAGCATACTTTGCTTTCGAAAGCAAGCTTCATACTTGATAATGCTGAGATACTCGGGGTTGTCTCGAACAGGACTGAGCCCGTTGAAAGCCTCTTTAAAATCCTGCTTCTCCTGGAGAGGCCTTCCTCAGGCACCATAACCTATTTCAACAATCCCCGTTTCAACAGGAGGGACTTCAGCAGGAGAATCGGCTTCTACGCCTGCACCATGGACCTGGTTAACGACTTAACGGTCCTGGAAAATTTCCTTCTAACGGCTTCCGTACACGGCATGCCTAAGGAGAAGGCTGTTAAAAGAGTTGAGGAGCTTCTCTCCCTCTTTGAAGCAGCCGGTTTTTCAAGGGTCAAATGGGCTAGGCTGGCTCTTTCAGTCAGGAGGAAGCTCTGCTTCGCGTCAACCTTCATCCATGACCCCAGCGTGATCCTGCTCTACGACCCGTTTAGGGGAGCCACGTTCGACGTAGCATCCTTCATGCGCAACTTCATAAAAACCTCGACGGACATGGGTAAGTCCATGATTATTTTCTCAACGGTCCCGATTCTCCTGGATGAGATATGCGACCGGATACTTATTTTCCACAACGGGCAGCAGGCCGTCCTGGACCATACTGAAAGCTTCATCACCGGGGTCAGCGGCCCCGGCATGCTTTCAATCCATGTTTCAAACTTTAATATAGCGGCGAACATCAGCCTGCTTGAGAAGATGGGTGTAAGCTGGTACGCGACCGGTGAGAACGAGGCTATAATAGAGCTTGAAAACACTCCGGAGAAAATCCAGAGGCTGCTGGGCGTCCTCGTCAAGAACGAGGCTATTATTAACAGGATCATAAGCGGCAGGCAGCATCTTCTCGAGTCGGCGAACAGGTTTACGGAGGAGTGACGCGTCTTGGTGAACCTGGTTGACCGTGAGCTGAAGTTCTTCTTCACCTCGCCCCTCTTCATGTTTTTGGAGCTTGCTCCAGTCGCGCTGGTCGCCTATATTATGCTCTATTCTAACTCAGGATTAGAGTTCCTTCAACCTCTCGTCACACTTCTTCCAGCAGCATGGGTGACGATTGTTCTCTATTCAGCCTTCTTCGAGCTTGAGGTTTGGCGCAGGGATTTTTTAAACAGGGGTGTTAAGCTGAAGCTTTACGTCAACAAATCTGAGTACACGCCGTTCTTAGCGCACTCCCTTGTTTCCCTTGTTCTACTGGAGCTTAAAACACTCATAGTCTTAACTTCTCTGCTTGCAGGCGTCTCATCGTTTAATGATTTGACGCATTTCCTGTTAGCGACGCACGGCTACTGGCTTTTCTCACTATCCTTCGGGTACGTTTTTTCTAAGGATGTTCTGAGAAAGATTGCGGGCTGCACAGCCGTTTTCCTATGCGTGTTTATTCTTAGCGCTATGATATCCCTGTTCTTAATAATCCAAGGCCAGGGCCAGACGCAGGGTCAATCATCTTTTCTCGCCGAATTTTATGTGGGTCAGCGTAGTTTATTAATACTGGTTGTTCTGCTCGTTTCCCTTCTGCTCTACATCTCAGCCTTGTTCGCATGCTCGGCGGCGGCTAGGAATGTTCGTATCGACGATATTTAGCACGCTGAGGGGGAAAGATTAATATATGCCTCGCCGGGGGCACACTGCTTAGGAGGTGCGCTGAGTGTACTCTAGTATTCACGCTCCAAGGGGGCGGGACACCGTCCACCAACTGCAGGAGCCCCGCTGCCAGGCCAGCCTCCGCTAGGGAACCAAGAGGTTTTAGAAGGCTGTTTGCGAGAGGTGTTTTAAAATGGTTTCAGGGTCAAGACTGCTAGTGGAGAAGCTGAAGGCGAACGGGGTTAAAACCATCTTCGGGGTTCCGGGTGGGGCTGTGCTACCGTTCCTCGACGAGCTGTATAAGGCTGGCGGCATAGACTTCATTCTGACGAGGCATGAGCAGGGTGCTGCCCACATGGCTGACGGTTATTCCAGGGCAACCGGTGGGGTGAGTGTTGTTGTCACGACATCCGGCCCCGGCGCCACTAACCTTGCCACGGGCATCGCTAACGCCTACTTGGATTCCTCGCCGGTTCTAAGCATAGCCGGCCAGGTTGCGACGCCGTTCATAGGCTACGACGGTTTCCAGGAGGCTAATATTTTTTCAATGATGATAGGGTTGACTAAGATGAACTTCCTGCCTAGGAACCTGGACGAGCTTAACTCGGCTCTCGAGAACGCTTTTAAAATAGCCTTATCCGGGAGGC
>JAWCMB010000097.1:0-6302 GCA_038850115.1 Thermoproteota archaeon | reverse complement strand
CTCGTCCCAGGAACCATACTCCTGACCCCAGAAGACGAGGCCGCATGCGGAGTTCAGTCTTTCAACACTGCCGTACTTCTCCTTCAACCAGTTTCTGAAAGCCCTTACGGAGTTTTCGCAGTAACATAGGTTCACGTCGAACTCGTTGTCTATTTGCCAGCCTATAATGCTCGGGTTATCCTTGTAGTGGAGAACCATTGCTTCAACTATCCTTTTCGTATGCTCAATATATTTCGGGTTTACTGCACAGCAGTTCTTCCTAGTGCCCTCCGGCTTACGTCTCCCCTGAGCATCAATCTGCAGGATGTCGGGATGAGCCTTAACCAGCCAGGGGGGCGGGGCTGCAGTAGGGGTTCCGAGCACCGCTTTTACGCCATGCTTTGAAAGAGTTTCGAGCGCGTCGTCAAGCCAGCTGAAGTCGAACTCTCCTTCTACAGGCTCCATCCTGCTCCAGGCAAACTCGGCCAGCCTAACCGTGTTAAAACCCAGCTCCGCCATCATCTTAGCGTCAGTCGCCAACCTTTCTTTAGGCCAGTGCTCCGGGTAATAGTCGACGCCGAACCTGAAGGATGAGTTTCCTCCACAAGCCGAATCCTTCATGAGAAAGACAATTATTAACGATGAAAATAAAGCTTTTTACTTTTCAAAAACCTATATAACATGGAGACTTTAGTTGGGAATGAAATGGTTGAAAAGCCCAACCAGGATGTTGCGAACAAGGTTTTGACTTTCCAGAGGAACGAGTTGACCGAACACATAATTTACAGTTCTCTCTCTAAAAGAGCCAAGGGGGTTAATTCACAGCTTTTAAAAAAGATGTCTGAAGACGAGTTGCGCCACTACGGTGAATGGAGGGAGTACACGGGTAGGGATGCTGCTCCAAGCAGATTGATGCTGTTCAAATTCCTCCTCATCTCAAGACTCTTCGGATTAACCTTCGCGGTTAAGCTTATGGAGAAGGGCGAGAAGGAGGCGGAGGAGGTTTACGAGAAAATATCCAGCGTCTTTCCAAAAGCGAGGGAAATAATGAGGGATGAGAAGGAGCATGAGGAGATCCTTATAGGAATGATTGACGAGGAGATGGTGAAGTATGTCGGTTCACTAGTGCTGGGGTTGAACGATGCGCTTGTTGAGCTTACTGGGGCTCTCGTCGGCCTAACTTTTACTCTTCAAAACAGTAGGCTAGTGGGGGTCGCAGGGCTAATAACTGGCATAGCTGCCTCGCTCTCCATGTCCGCCTCAGAATACTTGTCTCAGAAATCAGAACGGTCTGAGAAAAACCCTTTGAAAGCATCTTTATACACCGGCATTACCTATTTGGCGACCGTCCTTATATTGTCAGCCCCATATCTTTTCCTCTCCGACTATCGTCTCGCTCTGGCAATCATGTTCCTCAGCATAAGCCTAATCGTGTCGGTCTTCACATTCTTTATTTCAATAACCAAAGACGTTTCTTTCAGAATAATGTTCCTAGAAATGATTCTCATAAGCCTAGGGGTTGCTGCAGTATCATTCGTAATCGGATGGGCTGCGAGAATACTTTTCGGAATAGAGGTCTAACTCCGCCAGGCATAATCGTCATAACGAGAAAAGAGCCCAGAGGATTCCGAATTAACCAGATGATAAAAATGTTTATGTTCCTAGCCTCATAGGATGCTTAATTAAGGGTTTAAACCGGAACCCGACCGGCGAACAGCCTTATGTATTCTTTAGCTTTCTCCTTAACCATGTCTCGGGCCGCGGTGCCAAATTTTCTGAAATCCTTCTCACCTGGGTTAGCCTGGTAAGCCTTTATGAAGCCGTCGATGAAAGCTATTGACAATGCGGTTGCAACATTCACCTTAGTCACGCCGCCAGTCTTGATAGCGTCCAGAAGAGTGCCCTCGCCCTTCTGCAGAACTATCCCTTTTTCACGCGCATCCTTAGGCGTCATAAGTATTCCAGATGAGCCATGGGATACAATGGGAATACGCATCCGCTCCTGTATGGCGATAAGCCTGTCTATGCGGACCGGCCATATGTCGTCCCAAATCCCGTGTATTGACCCAAAGGCAGCAGCCAGAAAGTCGCAGCCAGTCTTCTTCACAAAATACTCAACGTCCTCCGGCTTAGCCATGAACTCCTCAACAGACTTCCCTGCTTTCTCGCGAATAATCCTCACAGCTTCAGCCGGCGGGAGCGATCTTAAACGGGCTATCTCAGCCTGGGAAAAGTAGTCTTCAATCTTAGGGATTTTCCCTAGCTCAGCCTCCACCGGCACTCCTTTCTCACGGCACATCTCAACAACCTGCTGGGTAAGCCTAATGTTCTCTTCCAGTGGCAGAGAAGAACCGTCGAAAAGCACGGCTGTGAAACCTGCGTTAAGAGCTTTTTTAACCTGGTCTATTTCAGTCGCATGGTCAAGGTTAAGAGCTATGCGAATATCCGTCTCTGAGGCGGCGATCTTAACCATCCCAGCCCCCAGAGACCATCCTGCGTACTTGCTTGCCCCGGGGCTCAGCTGGATTATCAGATCCATGGGCTCACCGACCTCCTTAGATATTTCTTCAGCAGCCCATATGAACGCCTGTATCATCTCCATGTTGTTCGCGTTGAAGGCTCCTACTGCCCTGCCCTCCTTCAATGCAGGTAGAAGCAAATCCCGCTCATTTACTAGAGGCATATTCCTCCCACCTATCCTCCAACCCATTAAAGAAGGTATAAAAGCTTTCCCCCCTCAAAGAGACTGAGCACACTGCCCATCAATAATTCTTCAATGTAGGTCACAGGTAAAGTTTAAAAGCGTTTCAACCATTCACCTCGCTGAATTATTGTTGAGAATACTGAATAAAAAATTGCTTTCAAAAAGCATGTGGAGAAACAGTGTTTTGGAAATACTTGAGGAAGGATTGAGGGCGGCTGACCCGAAGAAATCGGTAGCGGAGGCTCTTGAAGGAATAACCAGTGAGATTAAGGCTGCGGAAAGAGTATTTGTAATCGGGTTTGGAAAAGCCTCTGTATCAATGGCGGAAGCATGCGAGGAGAGAATGGGAGAAAGAGTTTTCGACGGCGCCATAATAATTCCGGAGAACGTTGACGCAGGGAGTCTAAGGAGAATAAGGGTTTTTAAGGGGACGCACCCAACCCCTTCTGAAGCCAGTGTCGAGTCAACCAGAAGGCTGATTTCCACTTGTCAAGGTTTAACCAGAAGAGACCTTGTAATATGCCTTATCTCCGGAGGAGGATCTTCCCTCTTAACTCTTCCCGCTGAAGGCGTGACGCTGGAGGAGAAGAAGGTCACGACGGATATTCTCCTGAAATCCGGTGCAGAAATAAAAGAGATCAACACTGTTAGGAAACACATTTCGAGTGTTAAGGGAGGACAATTAATAAACTTCCTTAAGCCGGCGAAAGTGGTTTCGCTCATTCTATCAGACATAGTGGGAGACCCTGTTGAATACATAGCTTCCGGGCCAACTTCTCCAGACTCCTCAACATTCAAAGATGCTTACAACATAATTTTGAAGTATGATTTGACAGGAAAGCTGCCTGGAAGGGTTATCGAAAGGCTAGAGAGAGGGATAAGAGGGGAGGCCCCTGAAACCCCGAAGCCGGGAGACGAGATTTTCAACAATGTTAAAAACATTATTGTTTCAAACAACATGAAGTCCCTAACCGCGATGGAGAAAAAGGCATGTGAACTCGGCTACAACACGCTTGTTTTAACATCGTTCTCCCAAGGAGAGGCCCGTGAAGTCGGGAGATTCCTATGCGCAGTCATTAAGCAAATAGCCACCTACGACTCGCCTGTTAAAAAGCCCGCCTGCTTGATAGTCGGCGGGGAAACGACCGTGACTGTCAAGGGCAGAGGAAAAGGAGGTAGAAACCAAGAGCTCACCTTATCCATCTTAACTAATTGCAGCAGTTTGAGGAACTTTGTCTTCGCGTCAATCGGAAGCGACGGCATCGACGGCTATACTGACGCAGCCGGTGCCATTGCAGATTTTTCCACGCTGGAAAACGCGTGTAACAAAGGACTGAATCCGGAGGTGTTTCTCGAGGATAATGATTCCTACAATTTCTTCAAGCAGATGGGTGACCTAATCTTCACCGGCCCGACGGGCACTAACGTAAACGATTTCACCTTGGCAGTAATATACCACCAGTAAACACGTCAACTTTAACGATACTTCTGCACCAATGGGTCTTTAAACCAAGTATTTAGAAATGTATTTTCTCCTCCCGTATTCTTCAATCAGCTTCTCGTCTATCGGATACGTACCGTATTTCTTCGTCAACTCTATCATAAGCATGTAGTTGGAAGGTTTCACCGCCGGATGGATACTGTTGCTTGAAGCCATGACGTGTCCTCCGCCAGGAGAAGCCTTCGCAATAGTCTCCTTAACAGCCTCTTCAACCTCTTTCTCACTGCCAAGAGGGAGAACGTAGGAGCAGTCAACATTCCCGATGACAGCTATTCTCCCCCCGTATTTCCTCTTAACCTCCCCTATGTCCATTCCTGCAATTGGCTCTATCGGGTCGAGGGCGTCAATCCCAGAGTCAACGATCATGCCGATTATCGGCCAAAGATTTCCGTCAGTATGCTTTATAAACGGGACTCCAAGCCTCTTAGCTGTTTGAACAGCCTTTCTCAAATAGGGTAGGACAAACTCTTCAAATTGTTTCACTGACATGAACGGCCCCTTTCTGTCAGCATAGTCGTCTCCAGTTAAAACCACGTCAGCCCCAATCCTAACAGCCCTCTCTATGACTCTACACTTATACTCTGAAATGGTTTCGCTCAGCCTGTGGATGAAATCCTTGTTCCTATGGTAATAGAGGAAAAGGTTCCGCAAGCCGCCGACTAAATAGTGGGAGAACTCGAATGTTTCATGGCTCAGCAATACTATTGCCCTCTCCCCCTTAAACCTGTCAGCGTGCGCTTCAAGCGTTTTCAGCCTCCAGTCCACATCAGGATCCGGAGGAAAATATGTTTTCAAGTCATTCGGCTCCTTTATCGGGCCTTTAACTGGGTAGTTTATTCCAGCGTTAATAGGCTTCCACCTTATTCCCCACTCGTCCACAAGATATTCCCCGCTCTTCTCAAACCTTTGATCTTCGCTCACACATATTCCGTCTAACCCGGCCCATTCAACAAAGTCAGCGTAAGCCCCGCCTGGAAGCAGGCTTCCAATCACGGGCTCGTTTATAATGAGCTCCCAGAGGGGAACCCTGTCAGGCTGCTGCCTATTTAAAGCCTTTAGGAACCTGTCTCGAGGCTTCACAATAAAGCCTAACTCCACATTGTTTATAAACTTTCAGAGCATACACGATCCTGCGGAAGCATATGCTTCCCTAAACGCTTGAAACCGACTGCTTCAGAATCTCTAACGCGGATCTCAGCTCTTCCCCTGGGTTCTCCTCAAGCCTTGCCTCAATAGACATCGCGCCCCTGTAACCCATTTCCCTGAAGCATTTGAAAAGCCTGTTGAAATCTATAATGCCCCTTCCCGGCACCCTGCTATTGTTATCCGCAATATGCACGTGAATAATTTCGCCCTCAGCCTTTTTCAACGATTCTACTAAGTCGTATTCTTCCCTTATCATGTGTCTAACATCTGCCGTTATCTTTACGAAATCGGAGTTAACTTTCTCGACGAGTTCCAATGCTTCTTCAACCGTGTTAACGAAATTAGTCTCGTTCTTCGGCAGCGGCTCGATGCCAAACCTCACGTTAAACTCCTCTCCTGCTTTAGCCGCCTCCTTAAGAACCGCCAGGTTTCTTTCACAGCCATCTTCACGAGTAGTTTCAAAAGGTATGCTTCTAGCCTTTCCGGAGCCCCATACTAAAATGGGGCACTCGATCTCTGAAGCAGCCTCAGCAAGCCTGTAAGTATACTCTATGCTCCTCCTTCTCAAGTGCTCAGAGTTAGAAGCATGCGAGAAATCCGGTGGGTAAATACTGTTTGAAGCAACTATGCTCACGCCATATGAGCTTGAGAGCTCACTTATTCTCTTTAAATCCGTCTTGGAAACCTTAAGCGGATTAATCTGCAGCCACCCTGGAATCTCTATGGCTTTAAACCCAAGCTCAGAGAGAATTTTCAAGTTCTCCTCAGTAGCCTGCATGCAGACGCCGAGTATCCAGTTCAACAGTTACCAAGCCTCCTGCGCATACTTAAGCCTACCTGGTTCCATGGGACAGTTATCTTCCCCTTACAAGATCCAGTACTTTTTTCCTGAAAGATAAGTAGGCCCTCGTAAACTCTTCCAGAGTCTTTACGCAAGGACCATAGTTCGGCCAATCTGATGTTTCAACCCCC
>JAWCMB010000096.1:0-6334 GCA_038850115.1 Thermoproteota archaeon | reverse complement strand
GTCATATATGTTAGCCTGATAAACGTCATTGCACAGACCAACGAATCTTCAGAAACACCCTTGCCTTGGCTACCGTTTCGCGGCCCAGTAGGCCGTTTCAAATGGGGCCCTTTCAAGGTCGAAGCGAATATTAGTAAGGCTCAAACATACCGTGGCCGCCTAAAGTGCAGATGGGGTCCTATAGAGATCAGCGAGGGATTCAAGAACAATGTCGTTAATATAGCTAAGAGTGACTCTGACGTACAGAATCTGCTCTTAGAAGGCTACAACGTGACTTGTATTCAACCGATTATAAAAACTATTGTGGAGGCTGACGGAAGCGTGGTAGCCAAGGCTAAGAGCGCCGTTCTCACGCTGTGCAAAGAAAACTCCGTGGCATTCGTATGGATAGATGTTGAGAACAGTAAAGTAACTAGGATCGAGATAATAACTCGTACAGTAATCGAGAAGCCCTAAACCCCTTAAATTCCCCCTAGTTTTTTCTTTTCCATTAGATTATAACGGCGGCTTTTCAAGCCTTCCAGTAGGGCTTAGTCCTTATGTATTGCAGCTTTGCTTCCAGAAGATCCTTAAACAGTTCATCCTCACTGTAATGCATTTTCGAAAGTATTCTTAGCGCGGTCTGCGGTCCTATTCCGTAGACTGATAACGCGATAACGCCTCTTCTCCCATAAGAATGGATAACGTCCGCAGTCCTTCTCAGGTCGGCGAGAAGCCTCGACTCGTCTTCAGACAATTTCTCGCCGTTCAGCCTCTTGTTCACGATTTCCACAAGATACCCCTTATATCCGGGCAATACTGCTAGAAGAGTTGAGCCGCAGGAGCAGCTTGGTTTCTGCGGGAGATCCCTGATAGGAATCGTCTCCTGTCTACTCCCGCATTCCATGCATATAAACTCAACATTGGTATGCATTATGGCGTTTCTCATTCTCTCCACGGCGTCGGCCTGAACCTGCTCCGGTGCAATCATCTCAGGAATCTCAGCGTACTTGTTCAATATGTGGTACGATATTGGAGTTGGTTTCTCTCTTGAGATGCGGGTCTCAACCCTGATTCTCCCACTCCTAATGTTTGAAACCACTCTTTTCACTGTTTCAACATCAGTCTTCTCCTGGAGAACCTCCCGTATAGTTTCATCGTATATCGGTGTCTGCTTGAACCTGCTGTATAAGTCAAGCAGCCTCTCTTCCCCCAAGGATAAGCCACGTTCAATCACGCCGAACCTTTCGGCGACAAACTTCATGTAATACCCGAACGGAAACCTTTCCCTTATCCTAGCGTGGAAATCCCTCTCAACTTCCTGGGAGTCTCTAGGCAAAACTCTTTCGACCAGGTGTCTGAAGTTGGACTCTGCCATTTCCACCGGTAGCTCGATCAGGATTCTATATCCGTCAGCCCACCAGTTTCTAATGAGTCCGTCTCTGGAAAGTCTCTGATCAATGATGTACCCGAGTGTTCTGTTCGCCAGCTCTCCCAGGCAGCAATTCACAATCAAATACCTGTCGAAACCCTCTACTAGGATAAGGTTGTCAGAGGGGACAGGAGCCCCCATCTCCATCTGCTCCCGGATTTCGCCGACTATTTTCCTAGTGGCATTACTGTCTATCCGAAACTCTTTGCAAAGCCAGCTTACGGTTTGCTCTGCCTCGCCTTTGCGCAGTTTTTCAGCGATTTTTCTCCGAAGCCTGCCGACTTCCCTAGCCAGCTCGTAGGGTATTGGAAGAATCTCGCCGTCCCATCCGGGTAAAGCAGCTCTAGGATCCTCAACCGGGGTCACATATACTCCCTCGTCAGAAATCTGCTCAATATTCCAAACCATCCCTCTGCAGATGAAGTGTAGCCCTATCCTTGCCCTAAGCATGATGAACTCTTCACCAACTATTCCAATCGTCCTGTTTGACGTAAGGTCTACGACGGGATATCTTCTCTCGTCAGGGATCATCGAGAGATTGGAGAAATAATACTTCCTGGCTTTTCTAGTATGCGTTATCCTGTTTCCTTCCAGCCTTATGAGGCCAAGCCTGGAAAGGAAGTCTACTACTCTCTGAAACTCTTCCTCACCCAGCCTTCGGAAAGGGTATGCTTTCGACACTATTTCGGCCGCTTTAGAAATGCTTATGCTCCCGTGGTCCAGGGAGAGGCCAACTATCTGATGTGCAAGAACGTCTAGAGCCTTCTCATGGATCCTGGTAGGCTCAACTTCTTCGCCCCGTGCCCTGCTTACTACAGCTATCGATTCAAGCGCGTCGTCCACGAAGGCTGTCAGTATTACTCCCTCGGACGTTAACCCCAGCCTGTGGCCGGACCTACCGACTCTCTGAATGAAAGGCCCCACTTGACGCGGGGAAAGATATTGGATAACTAGGTCGGCAGTGCCAATATCTATGCCGAGCTCAAGCGTTGAAGTGCAGACGATAGCCTTAGTCAAGCCTTTTTTGAAACCATCTTCTATCCTCGTCCTCTCCTCCCTAGATAACGAGCCATGGTGGATGCCTATCTTAGGGTCTAGAAAACCCAGTCTTAAAGCAAGCATTTCAGCCACCTGCCTGCTGTTTACGAAGATCAGGGTGGAAGTGTAGGCGTCACAAAGATCCTTTATTGTTCTTATTCTTGCAGCAGCCTCTGGAGAAATGTAAAGAGTAGTTGAAAGGTCGAAGTCCTCTTCATTCGGCTGCGGCCATTCTATCCAATACCTGTAGCCTTTCGACACTGGGACCCTGACGATTTCAACCGGCCTCTTACTTCCTGCGAGCAGTTTTCCAACCTTCTCCGGCGTCCCGACAGTGGCGGAGAGACCTATCCTCTGGAAATCCTGACCAGTGATTTCCCTCAGTCTCTCCAAGGCTACGGCTAGCTGAACCCCCCTCTTGCTCTCAGCTATTTCATGAATCTCGTCCACAACCACCCATTTAACCTCTCTAAGGTGGCTCTGCATTCTTCTACCTGGAAGGATTGCTTGAAGGGTCTCAGGGGTCGTTATCAAAATGTCAGGAGGCTTTAAAGCCTGCTTCCTCCTCATTGAGGGCGGAGTGTCCCCATGCCTAACATCAACGGATAAGCCTAGTAGGGAACACCATTTCAAAATCCTCTTCATCATATCCCTGTTTAAAGCCCTTAAGGGAGTAATGTAGAGTAGCGATATTCCCTTTCTGCCCTTAATACCAACCAGCTTACTCAAAACCGGCAGGATGGCTGCCTCAGTCTTCCCACTCCCGGTCGGGGCTATTAAAAGAATGTTCTTCCCAGCCAAGATGACTGGAATAGCCTTCTCCTGAGGCTCCGTTAACCTCTCTATCCCAATATGCCTCATAGCAGCCCTAATGGGTTTTGGAAGCAAATCCAAGGTTTTCTGAGGCAGAGAGGCTTCAGCACCCATACTTGGATAATACTGATGATCGAGATGCTCATATGTTTATCTGCTCAACCAAGGATCCTTGCTTAAAGCTAATCTTTAAATCGTTTTTCGGTGAAGTATAATTATGCGTAGGAGGCATGTTCTGACGCTTATAGCGATAATTGCCGCAGTAAGCATCATTGGAGCTTATTTCTATGCTGAACATCAAAGAAAGACCGGTGCACGGATGATAGTGGGTGTTAAAGTCTTAGCCTTAATAGCTGAAGGCTTCGATTACACAGAATACATGGGGGTTGTCACTCGTCTTAAGAATGAGGGGGCTGAAATCGTTACGGCGAGTTTTTCAACCGGAACTGTCTTAGGCCATGGAGGAAACTATACTCCGGAGGTGACTTTCAACGAGGTTAATGTTTCTCTCTACGACGTTATCTTCATACCTGGAGGGGACGGGCCGTATAATATTATTCGTCATGAGCAAAATCTGACGGTTTTCAATATTCTGGCTCAGGCCCTTAATGAGGGTAAGATTGTTGCAGCCATATGTCACGGTCCGTGGGTTCTTGCGGCAGCAAATTTGGTTAATGGAGTTAGTGTCACATGCTGGCAGGATGAGGATATGATACGGGACTTAGAGACGCGGGGGGCTGAAGTAGACACTGGTAAAGACGTGGTTAGAGATGGGAATATTATTACTGCAAACGGCCCGGCTGCTATAGAACCTTTCTCAAAGGAAATAATCTCAGCATTAGTTGAAAAACGAAAACACTAGAAGCCCGTTCTTCGTTACTTAGTGTCTCGAGAGTTCAATAAACTTTTCTAAGCTTTTAACCATTAGGGGTTTTTTCGTACCTACCACACTGCTTATCTTCTCTTCAAATCTACCTATATCGCTTCCAACCAGTATGCCTATTTCAAGATTAAATTCTCTTTTTTCCTGGGGCTTAATATGTTCCAGTGTTTTCCAAACACGTTCTTTATCCCTTCCTAAGACGAGGCTGTTTGCAGGCTCCATGCCCATAACGTATGTTCCCTCGCCAAGCATTTTCCACTGGATGAATCTTGGAAGCTCCATCTTATTATACTTCACATATACTCCTAAACCTCCGAGAAGTTTATCGTTAACTACTGCAGCATAGGCGTTTCCGTCACTATCGGTTAGCATGCTATGAAAATAAACTTTTTCTCTATAATCCGGCCTGGGTTCATGAACACTCATAAAACCTTCCGCCCCCTCCGACGCTTCCTGATCTCTTGGGACAAAATAGTCGGTTGTAGATAGAAACCTAGAGCCCTCTTCTAGCAGGGGGAAACCTATATTGATATGGTATAGTATCATTAAAGGCTGGCTTTTCCACCCGCGATTAGTTACAACATCGCGTATTGTAATGCGTTTTTCACCTAAGAAGGTTGTTATGCAGCGTCTCAGAACAACGTTTGGCTCAAACACTTTAGATTCCCTGATTTCGCCTTCAAAAACTATTTTGTAATTTTCTCCGTCCCAGTAAGCGTCAGCACGCAATAAATCAGCTGGAGAATAGGATACGCGCCCATGCAGCCCAAGGCTCTCTCCTTCGTCAAAAGTAGGTGCTCCCATATACGTTAAACCGCAAGTAGTCATCAACCCCCCTGGAAAGCCGCGAAGCCATCCAAACCCCTCCGGTTCGTAAAAGTTAGGTGCAACTATCCCCGTTGGGCTGATCCAACTCAACGGAACCCCCCTGTACTCGGCATTAACTATGTCCATACCTCTATCTATCCCTACTAAAAAGCTCAGCTCCCCGTTTCTAACAACCGCGACTCTAACGTTTCGTTCGAAACCGTTTAAGAGTTCTAGTATTTTTATTCCAGCAACTTGCTCCATACTGCCTACTCGCTTAAGAAGACTCTCCTTCTTCAAGTCTCGTTCATAGAGATAGACCACTCTTCATCAACAGATATTTTGAAGCTTAATTAATAAATCTTTTACAAGGACTCAATAGCCATGATTCCATGTAATCTTCGGCAGAACATTTCATTTTTCACTTGTTGCTTCTGGCCTATTTCTTCGGATCCGCCACTCTTTAACCTTTTCCACCATCAGGAAGATTACGGCTAAAGCTATCAAACATGGAAGCATAAGCCAAGCTATCTGCGAGATATCACTCGCTGGAGTATGAATATTGAAACTAAGCACTATTTTACTTGATCCGGGTGGGAGCTTCACCTTTATAAATGGGATCCTCAAGTTGTAGACGGGTTGAGCCTGGCGCCAATTCATTATCACGCTAGGCAGCTTTGGATAATACACGTCTATTTGAGCAGCTTCCCCATTCACTTCTGCAATGAAACCTGGAAAATTTACTTGTCTTATTACCAAGTAAGAACGGTTGTCTGAAACGCCGGTCACTGTGGCTTCAATCCTGCTTATAGCAAAATCTACTGATTCAACAGCGCCATTTCCTTCAATGAAAACGATTTCCGAAAAAACTGTTTTTCGAAAAACCGCGTATAAGCCGTTATAATACTCACACGTAAAACTGATGGATGAGTTTAAAGCTCTAATTAGTCTGACATCGTGAACCGCGACATAGCCGATTCCAAGCTCATCCATTAACCTGGGAAGCAGGGTTCTGTCTTCTAAAAGTTTTTCAACCGTAAAACTTAGAAGATATCCTTCCTCAGAATTAGCATAAGGGTTCGTTATATAGTTGGTTACGAAACAGCCGCCTATCACCGGTCTTTTTGAAACTAGTGAAGCAGTGTAAATATAGTGGGATGCTTGAAAGTCTTCAACATCTAGGTCAGAAGTATCTTGAAACAGTATATAGGTGTTTTTAGGAACATTATCCTTCACCCAGTCAATAAGCTCGCTAACATTCTTAACGCCTGGGTAGTCTGGGGCCAGCTTAAACATTTTTTCCTTAGACCACGGATATGTAAGGTCCGTGTTTTGCGCTTGAGCACTAAGTGAAGAATTGATTATTAAGAAGACCAGTAACC
>JAWCMB010000095.1:4664-6396 GCA_038850115.1 Thermoproteota archaeon | reverse complement strand
TCATAATCGTCGTAATACTGCTCATAATAATAGCCCAAGAATATAACATCTACAGGCGGAAGAAGCTGCCTCAGCTATTCGGTCCAGCTGCACCTAAGCAGTCCGAAATGGGGTTTTGAACTCCTCGCCTTCTCGTAAATGCCCCGTACCTCAATTTACATTCCAGTGGTTGAGAAGTAGAACCTTGCGCTTGGAGTCACAGGTATACATGTAAAGCGACGATGAGTATAAGGTGGTGTACCCCCACATATCAAACCTCTGTTTGAGCACTCTTTCTGATACCACGATTAAAAAATTAAATTCGTTCTAAAGTATATTTTAGGCTAATGAGTAAAGGGTGAAGTAAAATATGAACGTTGGAGTAGTAGGTTGCGGCGGTCAGGGTTTAGCTCATCTCGAGTGTTTCCTGAAAGATGGGCGAGTTAAAATAGCAGCAGTCTGCGATGTTGATGAGGCTAGAGCTAAAGAAGCTGCTAAACGGTTTAACGCTGAATATTACACAAGCTATGAGAAATTTTTGAAACATCCAAATTTAGACGTTGTCAGCATCGCTACGCCTAACTACATGCATGCTTCTCAAACAATAGCCGCCTTAAACGCCGGTAAACACGTCCTGTGCGAAAAACCCATGGCTTTAACAATTGAGGACTGCAACAGGATGATCGAGGCTTCTGAGAAGTCTGGTAGGCTCTTAGCTTTGGGTTTTCAGTTGAGGTTTAAGGACGCCTTTCAGAAGACCCGGGATTTAATCCATGAACTTAATGGACCTTTGAACGCTTACGTGTTGAGGTTTTCACCAAACCCGTACGATTTGAACCTCGAGTGGAGGAGGAAGAAAAACCTCATGGGCGGCCTCATACTGAGCATGAACTGCCACGAAGTAGATATGATGCGGTGGCTTCTGGGTGAAGTAGAATGTGTTAAAGCAGATTTAAAAACCATGCTCTACAGAAACACCATAGACTATGAGGATAACGCATGGTTAATCTTATGTTTTGAAAGGGGTTTTACGACTACGCTCGGCTCAAGCATGACCGCTCACACATCAATATACGAATACATGTTCATCTGTAGAGATGGAACGATTAGGCTTCATCCCTGGGAGAACAGGATTGTTGTCTTCCAAGAAAGGACCAACACTATTATAACGGTAGGGAGTGATGACCCCTTGCAAAAGGAAATTTCTTGCTTTATAGATTCTATAAAAGAGGGGAGGCTTAAGCCTCCTTTGGCTTCTGGAGCTGACGGTAGGGCTGCTACTGTAACAATAGAAGCGGCTAGAAGATCTTCTGAAGGAGGTGGTTTGGCTGTCAAACTTAAAGAATTTTCTTAATACGCATGACTTCTACATTTCCATTTGTTACAACGCCCGCGATCTTCGGCCTTTAGAAAAGTGCGAGATAAGTTAGACATATGATCGGTTGAGGCAGAAGGTGAAGTAGATTTCTCTTTTTTTTTGGAACTGCAAAGGTTCTACCGCCAATAGCTACGAAAAGAATACCTTAAACTTTCACTTACATTGGCAAGCCTTATTAGTAGGGTTCCCAACAGTGTAATTGATCTAAAATGGCTTGTGGGGCGAGCATCAGAGGTTGCTTTCTTTACTTTTAGGTGAGTTCAACTTCGAGACTGAAGTAGCATTAAATGAAGTGAGAAGTGAAGATGAATAGGAAGAGTTTCTTCTTTGAGGTAGGAAACTTCGAATGCACCATCGTCGAGGATGGTGAACATG
>JAWCMB010000095.1:2019-4654 GCA_038850115.1 Thermoproteota archaeon | reverse complement strand
ATGCGTATCCATATCCCGCAAAGAACGTTTTCATAAACTTCTTCGTCAACGCACCCAGAGAAGACTTGGAGCAAACACTGAGGGAACACGGCCTCAATTCAGAGGGATGGAAAGAATACGTCAGCCCTTACGTCAGCTTGGTTATCAACACGGGTAACGAACCAATCCTTATAGATACTGGTGCAGGTGCCATGGCCGCAACTACAGGGAAGCTGATCCAGAACCTGAAGTCAGAAGGCTTGGCTCCGGGGACTTTGATAAAGTGATACTGACCCATGCTCATCCAGACCACATCGGCGGAAACCTTGACAGCTAGGGCAAACCAACCTTCCCTAACGCCCGTTACATCATATCTAAGGCTGAATGGGACTTCTGGATGCTAAAGGCAGACGCAGAACTAAAACTTCCAGAAGAGGCAAAGAAACTGCTGATCAATATTGCGCGACATAATCTTCTACCAGTCAAAGACCAACTGGATTTGGTAGGAGAAACAGAGGTCGCTCGGGGCATCAGCCTTATTGAAGCACCAGGACACACCCCTGGCCAGATGGTTGTTGCAGTAAATTCTCTTGGAGAGAAACTACTATGTCTCTCAGATACTGTGCTACACCCAATACATCTGGAGAAACCGGAATGGTTTTCTTCCGTAGCAGTCGATCCCCAGAAAATCGTTTCAACGAGACAAAAACTCCTAAGCAAAGCTTCATCGGATGAGACGTTGGTACAAATTTTCCATTTCCCCTTCCTAGGCTTAGGCTATGTCGTCCCAAAAGGGGAGACATGGCGTTGGAAGCCTATCGAGACGACACATTAGGGCACTATGCGCTGCACATGACCATGTAAGAGGCTGCTAGCTCTTCTCCTGTTGCTTAGCACGAGCATTCTCCTCATTAAAGTAAACGATTCAAGTGGCATCTACCGTTCATCTAGTCCTTTCAAACAAACATTCACTTCTACTTCCTTTCTCTCTACATACAAAGGAATACCCATCAATTGAGCGGTAACAAGGTTGATAATCTTAAATAAGCCCTGGACCTTGTATTCCTAGATCAGGAAGTGAGACTTGGCAAGAGGTCAATTTTGGCCGTTGCAGTATTGTCGTTAGCTGGAGTTACCATCGTCGGGCAGCTCTTTTTCAGTCAGCAGCCGCAAAGAGGTTTTGGAATATACCTTTCGGAGAGCGATGAACTTGTGATATCGGACGAGGACATTGTGTGGTACAATAAGACTTCTCATGAAATCAGACTTACCGCTGGAGGGGTTGAGAAGATCAAAGCATTAAGGGTGCCTGTGACTGGCATTCCCTTTGTGATAAAGATAGATGGCAAAAAGATTTATGATGGGTCGTTTTGGGTATCCATTTCCTCTCTGAGCTATTCGGGAATAGTAATAGACACTTTGAAGATTCAAGATGACACGATAAAGATTGAAAAAGGCTACCCATCTCCAGAGTTCTTTGAAGGCGTGGATCCTAGAAACAATTCTGAAGTATTAGACCACTTTCAGAAAATCGGGAAGCTGGTGGTAAGTTTAAACTCTCGAAATTTTATTTTTGCTACCACTTAAACATTTAGTGGGGAGGATCAAAATTGGTTCACCGCTACGCTATGAGTATATATTCTGCTCCGACTTTTCTTATCTTTCGGAGTAACATAATATCTAGAATCTACACTAACATGTTGGACAGCTTTTGTCAAGATTCTAGTTTCCTAACCTAAGGCTTAAATACTTCCTGTATTTACATCAAAATAATGTCAGTAATTACAATTCGTATAGACGATGAGACAAGGAGAAAGATGAGGGCCTTAAAGACAGTTAATTGGAGTCACGTAGTGAGGGAGGCTATTTTAAAGAGGATTGAGCTTGAGGAGCGGAGGGAGGCATTAAAGAGGATGGATGCTCTTACAAAGCGTGTTAAGCCCGTTTCTAAGGGGGAGCTCGTCCGCTGGATCAGGGAGGATAGGGGCCGTTGAGCTACGTGACCGATGCGAGCGTTGTGGCAGCTTGGTATATTCCCGGTGAGCCGTGGGGCTCGAAAGCTAAGATTCTGAGGGATGAATACGCGGAGGGTAGGGTCCGGCTGTACGCTCCCGACATACTTCTTTACGAGTTAAGTAATTCTCTTTGGAAGGCCGTGAGGAGGAAGCTCATGAGCCTCGATGTGGCTTTAGCCTGTGTTAGAGCGTTTCCCAAGATATCTCCGGAGCTCTTGTCGCTCGATTTAAAGAAGCAGGTTGAAGCCTTAAAGATTGCCGCCGAGGAGGGGTTCACGTTCTACGATTCAGCTTATGTCGTCGTGGCACGGGCGACTGCTTCGACGCTAGTAAGCGCGGATTCTGATTTAATCACCATGGCGCGTAGACATGTAAATGCTATCTTGGTTGACGAATTGCCTCTCTCAATAACCTAATTTACAAGTAATCTAGGACTTGGCATACAGCTTCCTGAAAAGTTGTAAATTCTAGAAGTAGTTTTTATAGACATGACACAATTTGAAATTATTACGTCAACACAGTTATCCACGATGGTAAGATTTTCTATTTTATCAAGGAAAATATCCACGAGAAAAACGCGAACTCGGATTATTTTCGATTAGCAAGTGCTTTTTGGTGAAGAAGTTAGAAAGAAAACGAAA
>JAWCMB010000095.1:0-2009 GCA_038850115.1 Thermoproteota archaeon | reverse complement strand
TTTAACTGTCGTTCGATGAAAAAAAATTGAGTTTACAGGGGGACCTCCAACATGCGTTAAAAAGGATAAGGTATCGGCTGAGTCTCACGGTCATCGAGAAGCTTGCTCACTCTAGAGTTTCATTCACCGTATAGCTTCTGTATGCCCGATATATCGCCAACGTAAAGATCCCGCTTGATCGTTTCGCCGTAGTCGGAGTAACCGTACATCGTCTCCCTCCAAGCAGCAGGGTTGTAGAGGTCGCCAAGCCCTACTCCGTGTCCAAGCTCGTGGGTCGCTATGTTCCGTAAGTCCATCTTTGTTGGGTCTTCAGCGGCATCTCCCCAAGTAAAGTCAACATCGAACAAGACATCGAACTCAACGATCTGCTTGTTCCTCCCTGAGAAGTAGCCCCATATAACAGTCACGGCGATTACGTTCGCTTCTTTGTAGTCTCCGAATACTATCTCGTTTCTGCCGTCTGGCGCGTCATCGTCCCAGCTCGCGTCATACACAATAGAATACGAGCTGAAGAGTTCAGCACTCGTATGGAAATCCCACTCCTCCGCGGAAGCAACTACCGAATTCACGACAAACATATCTGATAAGCCATAGGGGTTGTCTGGGTCAATGACGTAAGTTACCGGTAATACTTTCCACTTAGCACCGAGTAACTTATAGTAACCTTTATCTGTTGAGGGTTTCCCAGCTCCCATTTTGTAGTGAACAAACACTATCTTCTCTGGCGGCGGTGCTGTCGCAAAAGCAAAGAACATAGGGAGAAACAAAGCTGAGATCAAAACAGCAGATGCTAACTTTCTGATTTCACTCACTCCATCTCACCTAAGACTAGAACTGTAGTTCGACCCATAATAAGTTTTAAGCAGATCTATTTAATTGATTCCAATTGATTTTGACGCGCGCCTTATCTTCGCTTCAACAAAAGTTAAATGGAAATTTATGGGGCGAATCAGAAAGCGAAATTGATTTGCACGAAATCATCCATATCGTGTGGTAGACAAGAGAAAGACTCCAATGGTTCTAGCCTTACCGTAGCATATTGGCTTTCTCGCTTCTAAGCGTCTTAATTTTCTCCGAGTTTAGACAGGAAATATACTGGGTAACAGATGTGGAATCAAGCCATCTCGTCAAAGTTGAAACTCTCATTAAGTCAATGACGTAGGCAGCGAACGATATGCGTTGAAGAATACGTTGGGTTAAAGCTGCCTTTTAAGATTTCACGAAGATTCTGGGTTTTCCGCAAGCCTATGAGGCCAGGTGATTTAACGGCGAAAATTCGATTGAATTTTTTATGCGTCACATATTTTAACGCACTTAACCTCTGGAATACGATTTGACGAAATACACTACTTCTGTCCGACGACGAAGTCAAACCCTGTAATTAGCCTTATTCGAGAACCATGTTTTCTCCACACCCTCTGCTGAAAAATCCCGAACCCTTTTTGAAATTCTTCTTCGCTAAGCAGAGTCAGGGTTGAGATATACTTGCTTCTGACTCTTTTAAGGTATTCGTCTGTGGAAACGTATCCTTCGTCCTGTTGAACGATGTGGTGGTGAACACTCCTGAAGCCGATCTTTCTCATGGTTTCCCTAATGGAAGGCACGGAGGGGAAGCGCCTCAGGTCTATTGCGATTACGCCCGGGAAGTCGCGTAGAATATGCTTCTTCAATCTGGAGTGCGAGTTCGTCATGATCACGCAGCTCCCGCCTTCCTTTAGGGTTCGATAGAGCTCCCGGAGAGCAGCCTCTTTATCCTCCATGTGGTGGATTACCAGCGTCATGTAGATGCAGTCGAACAAGTTGTCTCGAAAGGGTAGTCTTTGCCCATCTCCTCTAACCCATAGGATCCCCCTGGCCTCATCCTTCGCAGCAGCCTGCTTCAACATTTCAATCGAAAGGTCCAGGGCGTAGAGCATGGGACTCTTCGCAGACGATATGCTTAGGGTGAACCTACCTGTGCCGCATCCAACGTCCAGAACAGTAGAGTTTGATTTTATTCTTCCGTACTC
>JAWCMB010000094.1:394-6485 GCA_038850115.1 Thermoproteota archaeon | reverse complement strand
CCACTAGTTTATTGATGCTCATTAGGAGGAGACTAGCGATGTTTACGAGTAGAAGACGATTCTGAACTACCCACTTAATCAGAGCGAACATATCTATCTCAGTAACATATAATTTAAAACAACTATTTACGCACCACTGAGAAAAAGCTACAATTACGTTGCCAACAATCCTTTCTGGATTAACTCGGCCATAAGCTTCTCAACCGCATCGTAAACCATCTTCTCGTTCACCGCACCAGTGCAGACAAGCTTACCGCTTGCAAAAAGTAAAATGACAACGTCAGGATCATGCATAATAAGGATTCAGCGATGTTGTCCGGAAATGAATGAACGAGACGATCGGGAAGGTGAAGTTGTTTCGCGTTTTTTCTTTTCTAGAGCGTTGATAATAGAGAGGTTGCACTCTATTTCCGCCGACTTTTTGGCAACGAGGTCTACGAGCTCCTCTTTCCAGGTAAACTCAACGGGTTTGAAAGGCCTTTTGACAATGGTGACAAGCCTGCCCTTCTGAACATCTTCGCAAGTATCTTTAACTGCTTTACCCGTGGCCATCATGATTTCTCGTTGCCTGTCTTCAAGCTCCTTTACTGTCACACCCAGCTTAGTAAGCAAAGGCTCGACGGAGGAGACTGAGATCCTAGCCTTCTTTTCCCTGATTGCAGCAAGTAGCGGTTGAGGGATTTCAAGCCTCTCCACAGTTGCCTCACTAGGCCTCTGCCTTCTTCTAGCGTAGGGTTTAACATCGACCCTGACGTAGTTTCTGCCAGCGTCAGCCCAAGTACTGACCTTAACGTTCGGATCGTACTTGTCACCGGTAGCCCATTCTACACGCCATCCGGACCAGTCCCTTCCGAGGTAGTGCTCGTGATATTCGGTCTCCTTTACATAGTCCCAGTGCGACCTTTCCCACCCCTCAGTGAGGCGGGGCCAATTAGAGGTGTCAACCCACCTATGCCCCTTCAAAATACCTGACTTATGCTCAACCTTGAAGACCCCGACCTCTTTGAAGTCATACCATCTTGATTCAATCGACATTTTAGAATTATTCATCGCCTCATCTACAACACCCTGAAAAGAATTTCGAACTAAAGCACCATCACCTATTGGTGATTCTAAAAAAAGGCGAAGAGAGACCTGATTAGCCATAATCAGTATAAATTCACCCAGCATTCCCAAAAACACAGCAAAAAAAGCAGTATCGAGAAAGTCTCGGGAGAGTTCTTTTCCCGTGAGTTTCTTATAAGCATTCTGGACGAGGCCCGAGTAGAAAGTTAAGCTAGAGGGGACACAATACCCCTTGAATAGAACTGCATAAGAGGCGAAGAGGAATTCATAGTACCACTCTACTGGTATATATATTCCTCCACGGGGAATACCATTGCTGTCAGCCCACTTCGCCCATACGCCATCTGCCACGGAGTGGCATTGAAAAGCGGCTGCGAAAGTTTTTTCATTTAGGCTTCCGGCTAATTCATGCATTTTATTGATGAAACACTGATTGTTATGCATTGATTCATCGACGATATGAAAAACATCATGAGAGATCGAACCGCTTTCGAAAATCTGAAGGTCAGGTTTTTTAGGCTGGCTATCACAAATGATCTCCACAACCTTGGCCGTCTCATGACCGATGTATCCATGGGTCACCGGGTCCCAGGCACCCATTTTCAGTTTATTGCTTATTTACATCTTCTATTTTAGTTTAACTCATTAACTTGCAACTTTAGCTGCGCCTAAGGCTGCGCTCCCTATGAAAAATGGGTGCTTAAAAAAGGTTTAGGAATTTAAATGAGGGTATTAAATTGTGCGGAGGATGTTTTTGGCTGGAGGTGAAGAGAGAAGATTCTGCTCCTATAAGGGGTTTGATAATTATTGAATCAATGTACAGATGTATACATTTGTACATTCTTCTTTTTCTTAACGCAATTTTTAAAAACACGTGTCGGCGTTGGGGTTGGTCTTCAGGTTGAGGGGGATTAGTCTTGTCCCACGGCATTCCCCGCTTATCAGAGTGCTCCCACTCCTCGTTCTGCTGCTTCTTCCATTAACCCTGAGCGCTCTCTCCCAAACCTCATCCCTCTTAAGCCGTCCTCCAGCCTCCGCAACACCATCATCCTACTCGTGGCCTGATCTCAGGACAGACACCGTAAACGTAACTTTCTCTGTTAAGGAGAAGATCTGGTCTTCTGGCACGGGCGTGCTCGACGTTAAGACGCGTAATAATGGAACGTTCAGTGACACCGCGTCAACCACCGCAACAATAACCATACCTGAGGGGGTTTCGGCTGGGGTGTATGTTTGCGGAGACGACCACTACAGTAGGGTGGTTAAGCCGTGCGACAGGTGGTATAATGATGAGAAGTGGCTCAGGCTCTATGTTGACGATATTCTGGTCTACAGCCTCGGCAGGGAGTACTGGTGGTCCCGCTGCTACTCTAAGGCAGCCACGCTGGCTCCTGGGAACCATACTGTGAAGCTGGTCATCTACGCCCGCGTGACCTCCTACTGCGAATCCGGTGATGGGGAGTGGTATGTTGGCCAAGGTTTCTTGGAGATATGGGTTGAGGGCGGTGGAAGGGTTCAAGCATCCTCCCACAGCGCGGAAGCCGTCCTAAACGGCGCTGTAACCCACAGCTTCACCTTCAGGCTCCCCGAGATCACTGGAGTCAGGAACATGAGCTGGAAAGCTGATTGGAACGGTTTTTCGAAAGCGGGTTCAGGTGCTCCGGGAAGCATTCAAACAGTTTCGTTCGAGGGAGTTAACAGGGATCAATGGGTTTTCACAAGCCCCGTCGTAATAAGGGTCGGGGAGCCTGCTCCCTCGGTTGATGTTAGCGACAACTATGTTATCGACGCTGTTTACGATGAAGGCTCTGAGAAGGCTGGAGTATATGGTTTAGCGGTTGCCTTGAACAATGGTGATGAAGTAGGGTTCACCTCGGCGAAATACCTTGTTACCGAGATTAGTAGGGACACGAGGGTTATTGGGGGGACTCTGATAGGCTCAGCAATCTGGGCTAACAGCAACTCAACCATCCTCTTCAACCAGACGGTAAACTATTATGGTTCAACAGGCTGGGTTACGGAGAAGATTAGGGACGGGGTTGAAACAGGCTCAGGAACCACAAGAATATTCGGGGAGCTTAACGTCTCTAGGGTGGTGGGCTTCTCCTCGAAAAACAGGAGCGACGAGCTTGAATTAACAACCAGGATTCCTCAGCTGACTCTAGTCTTCACTCACATCAAAATCTCGGCTGAGAGGAACGGTAACAACGTTAACGCGAGAGCATGCTGGGCCCACGACAACACGCCCATAGCTGGGCTGAGGGTTAGATGCTTTGAAACAGGCCAGAGCAGCGTGACAGACCTGAACGGCTTTGTTTCCTTCACGATAGTGGGCTCAGGCTTCCGCGTAACAATATGCCCGCTGGACTCGCTGAACGGGATAACCATCTACGAGGAGGCCAGGGTGGGGCTTTGAGGCTCAGGAGATTCCTGAACACCGTTAAGGCTTGGCCCGTTTGCCTAGCTGGTGCAACAATAGCCTATTTCACTGTAACAGGGTTGCTCTTCTTTCTTGCTCCGGATATTGCTTTCCTCATGGTTCACGGCTATCCGACGGCGAGGCTGATACTTGTTATTTTTGTTGCCTTCCTTTTTCTCAACCTGCTCCTCACGCTGACCTACTCTTTTTCGCTACTCATAGTCATGGGCAAGAGTATTGCGGAGGGCTTGAGGAAGAACGGCAGGAACCTCTTGAAGGGATTTATGCTTCTCTCCCTCTCCAGCCTTGCCAGCTTAGCTCTAATTGTTTACGCGGGCTACTGCACGATTTCCACAGCAACCCTAGAAACGGTTGAAACGCTGGGGCTCTTCGCAGCAAACTATGGGGCAGGAGTAATAGCGTCAATCCTCTTCGCAACTTCAATAACCCGGCTGATAGCCTCTCTGGCTGGTGAAGGGTTTCGGATAGGTTTGAAGAGGTTTCTCTCCATAGTTTTCATCGCCTTCCTGATGCTCACCATCCTCTCGGCATACAGGCTTCCAGGCCTGTTCATCTGCTCCCTCCTAATCCTCACAGTCGTAAGCATCGCAACGCGGTCTGGTGGTGCTGAGGAGCCTAGCAGTGAAACAAAACTCCCATTGCTTAAGGGCAGGAGTGCGGGGAAAGCAACAGCTGCGATAGTTCTTTCAATCCTCATTCTCAACGCCGAGACCCCTCTGGGACACATGCTGCTCGTCCTCGGGGAGGAAACAGTGTTTAACGAGGATAGATTGAAAGAGCTTGTTTCAAAGGCTGTAGCGGAGGGCTGGAGCAGCGGGGAGCTTGTTGAAGGGATCAGGAACGACCCTGAGCTCAGCATGCTTTCAAACTACGATTTGAGCACGGTAAGCATAGATAGGGACGACAGGGGGAGGGTTGTTGTCACCATACCGCTTACGGCAATGGGATACAATGTCTCCAGGAAAACCAGGGAGAAGACAACCGTCTACGATGTCTACCTTCAAAGCGGCTCAGGCGAAGCCGTAATAGGGGACAGGCGCTACGTTCCAACCGGCTCCAGGTTTGAGGATAAGACCTTTGGTTCCTTCAACACGCTTGACGAGGCTCTGGTGAAGGAGGCGGAGGTTAAGGGGCTTGCCAACTCCACGGGCATCTTTTGGAACACCACTAGGAAGACAGAGTCCCAGGTTGTTACCAAGGTTGAGACAAGGTACGCTATCGTCCCAACAGTCGTCGAAACAAGGTATAATGTGATAGCTGAGTACGATGATTACCAGAGCGCGTGCAATCACGGTGCGGTACGTGCCGGAGCCGCCCAAGTAAGGACGGTTGAGAAGCAGGTCTGGGTTTACTCTTACAAGCTTGAGTTCGCCAGGGAGACGACTAACGAGTATGAGGCGATGAGGGTTGCGAGAGACGAAAACGATTACGTTGTTGAGGAGGTTAAGGAAACCATAATCATACTCGTCTTCGAAATGTACGCTCCCGCATCCATCGGCTCACCCTACCTTGGAACAAGGGAGGTGGAGAAGAAGGAGTTTGAAAAGATGCTTCAGACAGGCGAGCTGGCCAAGGGGGTTGACGGCAATGGGAGAGAATACTACTATTACTCCTCCGGGGGAGCGGGCTCCATCAGGCTCTACAGGAAAGGGGAGAGGAGGGAGGAGGGGGAAAGGATTGTGGGGTGGAGAATATACCGCAAGGTGGACACATCTCACTGGGAAACCAAGAAAGTATACCAGGTTGTAACTCAAGCTGGGTGTGAGGAGAAGAAGATAGGCGTAGGCGAATTACCCGCCTGCGCGAAGGGCTTCGAACACAGGGAGGACGCGGAGAGCTCTAAGCCAGGGGTGGAGCCCGACCTGAAGAAATGGGTTGAGCAGAAGGGCCTAGCCTACAAGTCTTGTCAAATAGAATCCTACGAGGAGACTGTGACGAAGCTTGAAACCGTCACCAAGGAGGTTAAGCAATACTACGTCATAGCGGACTACGTAAAGACAGTCTACGATGTCTACGAGCTTAAGCCCTACCGTAGGGTCTGGGAGGAGACTCGCTACGAGGAGAAGTACGGCTGGGTTTTCAAAGGCTACGTGAACGAGACCCAGAGAGACTACAACAGCACAACCAACCTCTACGCCCCAGAGGTCGTGAACTGGACCTCCAAGACCTACCTGGGCCTCGTAACAGGGTGGGAGGCACAGCTGTTGGCGAGCATGGATCCACGGTACGTTTCTGAGAAGCATAACACGACAACGATAAGCAGGGAAATCGTTTACTACGACGTTTACAACGCGACGTGGAGGCTGCTCTACCGCTATTACAAGCACGTTGTCTATCCGTTTCACGAGTATCTGGCTAACGGGAACGTTTCGTCGAGCGGCAGCTGGGTTTTCGACAGCATTGGCAACGCTGGAGGAGAAATATGCGGCTCAGCATACCGGAGCAGCCCGAGCAGCCTGAGGATAACAACCGGTAGCGGGAGGGGAGCGTGGAGGCAGAGCTTCTACTTCGATGCTGGCGGGGTATCGCCCACGATAGACTTCTGGTACAGGCTCAGGGGGAGCGGAGCATTAGCAATCAAGAAGC
>JAWCMB010000094.1:0-384 GCA_038850115.1 Thermoproteota archaeon | reverse complement strand
GCATGCGAGGACAGCGAGCTTTTCGTTGATGATGCCAGCGTGCATGTGGGGGGATACGGGGAGTGGATTTACCAGGGTGAAGTCGAAGAGTGTCCAAGTAACATTCCCCCAGATGAAAGATACGAGCCCTTCTACAGGATTGAGAACAAGAAACTCGTCGGAACCTTCGAGGAGAATGCTGCAAGCCAGTATCCCACCCCACCGTACATAAAGGAGTTCAGGAAGAGGGAGAAAACAAGCTACATCGTTGACCTCTACAGGCTCTACTACTTGGAGGGAGGCTTAGTCAGGTACAAGCTCTACCGCTGGGAGAAGTACAGTGTTCCGGTGGTGGTTAAGAGGGAGGAGATTGGGGCGAACTGGATTCTGGTGGAGAAAGGTGTT
>JAWCMB010000093.1:0-6539 GCA_038850115.1 Thermoproteota archaeon | reverse complement strand
AGGTATCTTACCGGCTCGTTCCATGCTCCCCCGCCTAGCTTCCTTAAGCCTTCAAGCCACGCTTCTTCAACCCTTGAAGACTCTCCCCATATTTTCGACACTACTGTGAAGCTCCTGTTAGACTCAAGGTCTTCGAAGCTGTAGACGTACCAGCCTGGCTCACGCCTCCAGACCCTGTATTCTCTAACCAGCGTCTTGCTCCAGACTTCGTAGAAGCCCGCTGTCTTGGTGAAATTGTACCGGGTGTAGTTTAGGCTCATGCCTGAAACAACAGGTATCTTTACGCTGACGCTCCCGTCTTCCAAGCTTCTCTCAACACTAATGCCGCTAAGGTTCAGCGTTATGGTTCCACCGTTGGAGAGCGTCGCGTTGATGAGTGGAGAATCCCCGTGGAGCCTTTCAACATCGCTTCTAAGCTCGTCAGTGGTGTAGCCGGCGCTAACGTGGAGGCTGAAGTCCCTCCAGAGCCTTTCAGCGAAAGACAAGTTGAAGCCGTCTGGGATAATGTACTCGCACTCCTCAGCTAGAAGATCGTCGGGAATAGCTTTCCCAAGATAGTTTTCAAGCCTGCTCGCGAAATCCTCCGTCTGAGTGTTAACCCTTAGAATGGCGTGACGGTTAAGCTCGAGGCTTAGAACAAGAAAGATTAGGAGGATTCCGGCTACTTTTCTCTCCTCCACCTCCTCCTCACCCCTGGGAAGCCAAGGAGGAATGAAACCGTTACCGCTACGGCTAATCCTATTGTGAGAAGAGTGTTTAAGCCTCTTAGGCTTGAGGCCTCAACCCTAGCCTTATCCAACTCTTCTCTCAACGTGGAAACGTTAGATAGAAGCTCCTCTATCCTATCGTTCTGAAGCCTCACTAGGGCCTGGCTCTGGTTTAGGCTGAGCCTAAGCTCCTCGTTCACCTTAGCCAATAAACCTATTTGCCCAGCCATATCGTCGGCATTACGCTTTAAGGCAGTGTAATTTGCTAAAAGAGACTCGTAGAGGCTTCTCAAGCCTGTTTCAAGCCTTACGCTCGCCCCAATAGTCTCATGGCTAGGGGTTAACAGGTTAACGGTGAGCAGGCCCTCGCCCCTAACCCTAACTACCAGGTTTTCACCGAGCCTAGTGACGTTCTCCTCAGTGAAGCTTCCGTCGTTCTTAACCAGCTTGGCTTCGAAGCCCGCTAGCTCACCCGGGTATTTGAAGGTCAGAATCGCTTCATCCTCGTTAACATTAACGGAGTAAAGCCTTAGTTCAGGAGGGGTCGGGGTAGGTTCTCCGACAACTCTGATCATGAAGTCTCCCGGTCTTTTACTTGTTGCGTTTAGAGAAGCTAAGATGATATGTTCACCTACATTGACTATGAAGCTGTTGTTAGAGAAAGAAGGGTCGCTGTCAACGCTTATCCAGAGCTGAGCACCATCCAGAGTGAACATCGGGACAATGACGACGTAGAAAACCCCGGTTACAACGACGTTTTGAAGCTGAATAGTGTACCAATCCAGCGTGTTATTCGAAAAAACTTTGCCGAACATGAATGCAGACCAATATTTTGTGTTCAACCCGCTGTCCCAGATTTGAACGTAGAAGAGCGAGGCAGGGTCTCTTAGCAGGCACGTGGCGTGAAGTCTTATCCCTGTTATCCTCCAGCTCTCCGAGGGAGATGTGAACCTGACGGCTGCAGCGTAAGGATGGAAATCACTCCAACCGTATTCAGCTTTACCATCATCGTAGGAGAGCTCGAACGGAGAAGCGTAAGAATTCAACGATGTTGAGAGGAATGTTGAAAGTAAAGCTAAGGCTAGAATAAGACTAATATGCTTACTCATAGCTAGAATAATATAGGTTAAGGTTTTAAATAAGTTTTTCGAATAATAGCATATTCTATTTTTGAGAATCACGAATCAAGACGTTTTTAAGCACTAATGTTACAGAATTTCAGAATCTCACTATAAAGACGAAACATTTTAAGTTCACTTATTTCCCTTCTTGCAGGTAGCTTTTACATCTGCGAAAAATTTGTGAGAAACGCAGTATCGATGTGGATTAAGGACGGGGACGAAGCCATAGATTCCCTAAACAGCTGGCTAAGCAAGAACGCAGAGGATATGGAGAAGATGGAGCCCGTTGCGCCCTCTCCACTCTTCGACGGAGAGAAGTTCGCATCTTTCTTCTGGTACGGGGATGAAGCCCACCTGCCCCTCCAATTATAGTCGCACATCCTGAAGCACGTTAGTTACCTTGTTTTTCTCGCTCCTCTCTCAGAATGGAGAGGTATATTGCTTCGATAATGTTCTTCTCCGGCTCAACGTATCTTATCGTTAGACCTGAGTCTCCTGCGAGGCGCAGGGCTTTAGTCAAACCGTCAGGGTCCACGTTTTTCAATACTACGCTGTCTTCGTGCAGCTCCATGCTTAAGCCAGCTTTAACCCCCACGTCAAATAAAAGCTGATTATTATTGGTGATAATCTTGTATTCGATAGGTGGTTGAACAGGCAAAACGCTTCTCAGATCCGACGCCAGAAGAAGCTTGCCGTAGTGGAGGAATACTAGAAAATCGCATACTCTTGCTAGCTCCGGGAGAATGTGCGAAGAAAGAATGAAGCTTATTCCCTTATCCTTCTTCAACGCCTTAACCAAGTTTAGCACTTCTATTCTTCCTGCAGGATCCAGGTTTGCAGTGGGCTCGTCGAGAATTATAAGCTTGGGCTCGTTAAGCAGGACCTGTGCCAAGCCTAAACGCTGAACCATCCCGGCGGAATACTCTCCCACGCGTCTGTTTAGTTCGCCCGCGATGTTCAGCCATGAAGCAACTTCGTAAACCCTATCCCTAGGGTTCGACACACCGTACAAGTCTGCTGCATACAGCAAGTATTCTAAGCCGGTTAACCATTTTGGAAAACTGGGTTTCTCATGCAGCACGTTAACCAATCCTCTTACCGAGTGACCATTTCGCCAAGGGTCAAAGCCCAGTACGGTGATTTCTCCTGCATCCGGCTTGACGAGACCTAGAATGATGTTTATCAGGGTGGTTTTTCCTGAGCCATTCGGGCCGATTAGTGCGGCTACCTCCTCAGGAATGTCGAAAGAAACGTTATCCAATGCCTTTATCCTGCCGTAGTTCTTCGTCATGTTTCTTGCCCTTACTATAATTTTACTCATCCGATGCACCTCTCAGAACGATACGTTTAAAAAATGGCGCTAGAAGCAGAAACGATCCAAGTAATATCAGTAATATGTTGAAACAAACCAAGTCGAGTTCAAACCCGCTTTGAACCAATTGAAACCTCACCGCCTGAGCTTCATCCTTGGAATCAAACGCAAAGATGTAAATTCCTTGTTCAATTCTTTCAAGCCTCTTACTTAAACCAGTAGTTAGGTTGAAAAGAGCGAAATATGAAATATTATTACTGCTCAATAAATCCTGTATCTGCGCCTGATTCATGACAATAAGACTGACCTCCGAGTTTCTCTCTAAATCCATTAGAAGACTCGTCTCCCTATTATGCAGATAGGTAATGAAAACAACATGTCTTGATTTTGAAAAATCAAGATGGGCACCATAATAAGAGAAGTTCACGTTTAGCATTAACCGCCCAAGTAGAATACCTAGAGAAAGGGCGATCAGTATCGAGCCTAATCTCGGCAGCCTCACGATACCTGAAGCCTCCTAGTCACGTAATAGTAGCCAAAGAAAAACACCAAAATCGATATGAGCAAAGAGGGAAGTAGGGGCTCAAACGAATAAAGATTAAGCGATAAATAGAAACCTTCCCTAGCGGCTATTAGTGCTCTATCTTCAAAAATTCGCAGTCCTTCTGGGAAAAAAGGGATGGTTCTGAAATTCATAGAGATGAGTTCAAACGAGTACAATAGGGAGACGGAGGCAATAAGTGAAACGCCCGGCCATTTTACTATGAAAGCCATTAAAATCGTTATAGAGGAGGCGAAAAAAGTAATAAGGAGGGTTTCAATTAGGATGATTAGAAGACCAGAAAGCACAGAAATGGGATTTAAAAACTGGAACACGTTAAAACAGTTAATTATCACGGAGAAGAAGACCGAAGATACTATGACGATAAACAAAGTTAAGTGCGAGGCTAAAAACTTCGAGAAATATATGTAGCTTCGTTTAACTGGGAAGGAGAATTCTGTCTTTAGAAAACCTATATCTCTAAAATATGAAATTATTAAATAAGATAGGATGGGTGAAAAGAAGGCAATAATCGGGTATAGAGCTCTTATTCGGTAACTAATATACTGATGTAATATTCTGCTCGCAAATTCTTTTATATGAGGCTCCATCTCTCCACCAGAAAAGTTTGCAACATAGGAGATTCCAGAAATAGTAGCATAGCCAGATGTTTCAAATATAAGTATTAGAAGCATGATCTCTAAATAGGGGAATCGCATAAGACTCTTGATTTGCCTGAGAAACAGGGTCTTAAACATCCCTTTTCCTTCTCCTTTTTAATAGGGCCACTAATAATGCTAGGACGAGGATAAGAATAATTGAAATAGTCATAAGCAGCTCGACTCCCCCGAACCTTGGACGCCTGCCTTTAATTACAAGATCTTTCTGTGAAAGCATAATACTATCCTTTAGAATGCTTAACCTTAAACGACACTCACCCTCCGAGTGAAGCATAAGCCTCCACTTGACTTCCCTGTTTTCCAGGGGGTTAATGTTTTCCACCAAAACTTCCCTGCCAGATAACGTTATAAAGTTTCCATTTAACGAGGATAATAAAACCACCAGATTCCCGGTATTCACGGTACCATTATTAAAGAGTATCAGGTTCAATTCGAATTCTTTTCCAACTTCGATCTCCGATGGTGCCACTATACCTGAAATCGAGATGCTCGGCATTGTCGATGGATTATTGTCGACAGCATTGCTTACAGGCTCAATCCCGAATCTATCCAAAACCATTTCTATAGGCCGTACAATTATCCTAGTATCAAGGAACTTTAGGGATAGTGGTTCAGTGCCGACGAGTGCGATGAGCAATCCTGATTCTCTGTCGTAGAATGCATCAAAAAGCGGTAGAAACCTTCCAGTGTCTTCGGTCCTATTATGTGTAGTCATAAACAAAATATCGCTTCCATGAAACTTTTTTAAACCAGTATCTATGTCTGCGCCACAAAGGTAAAACTTCCCGATGAGCCAAAAGTTTTCAAGTTTTTGGTGTCCTATGAAAAGTTCTTCTCCCTCTTTAGTTCCAATGGGAATCCAATAAGGGAAGTAAAGTGGGCTAACGCTACTCGCATTCAATATGAACCTGCTGTTTACGTCAACTAAGATATGAAACGAACGTGAAAACTCCACTTCGCTCCACAGGGGTACTTCTTTTTCCATAGAATCAACCACTATTCCTACTATGCTGAAATTTATCTTCATTAGTACGACATTGTTTTCAATCTTTTCGACCTTCCAAACAAAGGATCCGTTTCCAAAATTGGCAGAATAACTAGATTGTGGAGCATAAGGATTCTCGAGGCTCGTTATGGGCTGAAAGAAAGCAAACTTTACATTGTACCTCGCATAAAACCCCACGGTTAGCCATGGGGGTGATGCATAAGCAGGTCTAATAATTAGGGATAAAAAGATGAGAAAAATAGAGAGAGAAAGGGGAGTGAAAGATTTTTTAAGCATATCTAATGCACCCTTGTTACGAAGCCTGAATGCTCGTAATAACCGCCGTAATTACCATTAGGCCAGAACCAAACCCTGGCATATAGGTAGCAAACAAACACCCATGAATTTCCCTCTAATTTGTAAATTGGAACTTGACGCGCTACGTCCGTATAACTTACGGTCCAACTATACTCGATGAAATATCCAACACCCGGGCAATACGGTGGATTATTTAATACAGGGTCTGCGCCACCATAACCGCCAGAACCAAAGGAACTATCATCAGTATAACGCCATACGTCCACACTTGTATATGGAAAGCTTCCAGTTATTGGACTAGGAGCGTAGTCCCTGGCGTAGACCTCGATATAATCCGTAGCGTATACGCTGATACTCACCGTCGCAGCCAGTAGGCACATCAATGTTAATAACTTAGACAACTCGTTTAAAGCTTTTTTCATTTTCATATTCCTCACCTCCATCCTTGTTTCAGCGCGCACTGCTAACTTAAGCACCAATATTCGTCAAATCATATACAAAGATTCTGTTCACCCCATCACCGCTTCCGTCAATATTTCCGTGAGTATGATAAGCCTGTTCCATTGTTAAAACCTGCTTCTCTGACATCCTTGTCTTTTCATACTTGCTGTAATGAGTCGGGTTAATTCGTGTTTTCGGAGAAAAGCCTTTCTAAGCTCAAGAATTCCTGTGAGAAAAGCAGAAGCGTCTAATTATGGAAGCGTACATTTAGATTTTAATTCGAGGTATTTTTGCCGTTCATAAGCCGATTAAGGCGGTTTCACGGTTTCGAAGGGTTTAAAAAGAGTGTTTCAGGAGCCTCCTCAGACTTGAAAACCGTAGTGGGGCCGGCGAGCACAGGGCTGGGTGAGAAAATATGTTCTCTAGCAGGCCTG
>JAWCMB010000092.1:331-6559 GCA_038850115.1 Thermoproteota archaeon | reverse complement strand
ATACTAATAGGACTTTTGCCGAGCCAATCCGTACGGTATAATGAATTCTTTCGTGAGAATTCATTTTGCCGTAGAAGCTCGGAGCCATATAAGCTCTGGGGGCGGCTAAAGTGGGGGGTTTCTTGTTCTTTTTTCTGGTTTGTGTTTTGGCTGGTGGTTTTAGGTGTTTTAGCGTGTTTTAGGGGTTTTTAGGGGTGTTTTAGGGTGTTTTAGGGGTGGTTTAGGGGTTTTTAGAGGGTTTTAGAGGTGTTTTAGGGCTCCTAAAGTGGCTTAAAGCGGCCTCTAAAGTGGGGGGTGGGGGTGTTTTAGGGTTTTTAGGGGGCTGTTTTAGGGCGTTTTAGGGTTGTGCCGTGGAGTTCTTGGGGGGATGCGGTTTTTCAGGCCCTAAAGAGGTCTAAAGCGTCCTAAAACGTGTGAACTACCCCTCGTGATAGTGAGGGGCTTCCTGCTTCAATGATGAGTCTTGCTGGTACGTGAACTAGTAGGGGCCTCATCTCGGCAGGCGTATTTGGGTCGTCCCGACCCCGCATCTTTATTCGCACGGCGGAAATCCAATCCAAGCGCTCTACCATGCTTATACGGTGGAGAGGAAGAAGTGCGGAGCAGACTGCAGGCTGAACCAAACCCTTATCCGGACACTACCCAGTTTTTATCGGAAATCCTATAGGTCGGTAGAGCATCAGCCTAACAGCCCTATCCTGAATGGGTAGCTGGATTAAGTTTAATACCAAGCTATTAAATTGATACGCATTTCTAAGTATTCTCTTAATTGTATTTTTGCTTTGTCTGCTTCTGGTCGCCCCTGCAGCCGTCTTCGCAGATGGGGGGCCGTAGGGGTCCTCCAGAGGATCTGAAGGTTATCGCAAGACCTGTCCTCGATATTGAGGGCGTTGTGTACACTGATGCAACGGATGACGGTTTTGTTGAGATAGGTGTGACGAACATTGGGTTAAGGACGGCTGTTGAGGCGAGGCTCAGAGAGCTGGGAATACCCCTCTCCGCTGTCAGGGTCGTGGAGACGAAGCCGATAGTTGAGCTCGCTACGCTGAGAGATGAGGTGCGGCCTCTAGTGGGGGGTCTGCAGATAGCGTTCGTCAAGGGAGGGGTTGTGTATGTCTGCACGCTCGGGTTCAACGTTGCTCAGGAAGGTGTAGATGGGTTCCTGACGAACTCCCACTGTACTGGGAAGGAGTTCAAACAGGACGGAACGATAGAGTATCAGCCCCTTCCGAACGCACAGGTAGGTCGGGAGCTGAAGGACCCCCAGCCTTTCAGTTGTGGCGTCGCACGCGCTAAGTGTAGATGGAGTGACTCCGCCTTGATAGCAAGATTTGAAGGTGTGACTTCCAGCTTAGGCATCATAGCAGCTACCACGGGAGTTAACGACGGCTCTCTCACGATAGTCGGCACATTTCAGATCATCGGCACACTCGACGGCAATGCTCAGAAGGACACTGTTCTTCGCAAGGTCGGAAGGACTACAGGTCAGACCGAGGGCGTCGTCACTAGCACCTGTGTTGACGTCCGCCCGCAAGGGAGCAGCGTCATCAGATTGTGTCAGGACATCGTCTCAGCTACGGTGCAGATAGTGGCGGGTGGAGACAGCGGCTCACCGGTTTTCAGGATAAGCGATGACCCAGCAACATTGCCTGTTGAGGTTATCTTATACGGGATGCTGTGGGGAGGAACAAGTGATGGGAAGTCATTCGTCTACAGCCCGTTGTCCAACATCGTAAAGGACCTAGGACCATTACGGGTAGCTGGATAAAACAAAGTAATTATCAGTCGCATCATATTTATCGTAAGTTGTAGGGGATGTATTTTTCAGTCTGCGGGTCATCCTTCATTTATAAATGCGAGGGCTAAAACCCTCAAGTAAATCAGTTCTACAACGCAAAAATCGAGTAGACGCTTTAGCGACTTTTAGCCGAAAAAGCCCATTCTGGCAAGTTCTAGTCTTTAAAAGTGGCTGCATGAAGATCTACGATCTCATTATCATTGGGGCTTGGGCAGCTTGTTTCGCCGCTGCAATAAAAGCGAGTGAGCTCACAAACGGTGAGCTGAAAATCTTGATGGTATCGGCAGGCAGTATGGATGGAACGTGCGTTAATGTGGGGTGCATCCCGTCAAAATATCTGACCGAGGCCGCCAAACATTATCACCTATCACACACCACGTTGTTCGGAGGGGTTAACCCTAGAGGGGCTGACCTTGATTTCAGAAGACTCATGGAATCTCTACGCAGGTTTGTAGAAGATTTGAGGTATGAAAAATATGAGATGGTTTTGCAGCAGACAACGAATGCTGAGAATAAAATAAGCGGAAGGATGGTTTTAGCATCGGCTGACGATCTCACGTACAGCTTTGCAGTTATCTCGCGATACCCCTGATGACCTTTCTCGCATAAGCTCAGAAAATTGAGTATATTGTCTATCCTTCCCTCCAGGCTAATCTCTAGGTCATCTATCTTGACATTTCTCTTTGTGGCGTTTAAGACAAATCCTACAGTCAAGCATACACCCAGTGCGGACAGCACATATTCGACAGCGTTAGGGGCCGAACCCTCTCAGCTACGAACTTAGAGATGGTGAGCCGGATTTCTCTGCCCCAGCCTTCCAACCCCTCACCACCTCAAGCGCGGGGAAAGTAGACGTAGATGGCCCCATCCTTGATCGTCTCAGTCTTGCCTCCACCCGGCTTAGACACAGCATGTCCGAGAAATACTGTAGCGTGTAAATTAATGAAGGTATGACGGCATACACCACACATCCATTCCCCCTTACCGTATTGTGGCTGACGACCTGAAGGGATACATAGAGGCTCCTCATCCTTTCTATAGCTGAAATGAGACATTCCATCCCCAACCCATAAAACTATCCTCCTATTTTCCGTCGTTAGCCTCTAAGGTAGTGTCCGGATAATGGTTTGTTTAAATGTGGGAGGGCTTCCTTTGTATGCATTGAAGCCTTTGTACTAATAAGTCTGAGATAATAGTTGATAGGGGTCCATGGTATAGGATGGGCTCTAGAGGGGCCTGGAATAGATTATGAGTATCAGAGGAAGGAATAGAGTTGAGAGATTCTTAAGATACCTTAAGGAGAGGACAGCAGTATTCCATAACAAGCTAAGCGCAAGAGAGCATATACAGGGAATAACCAACCTAAACCTATTCACACTACACTACCAGGCCATAAAAGGTGGAGGTGGTTAACCATGCTTATCCGGACACTATCTCCTCTTAGGTTTCTTTAATTGACGTATTCACGTTTCATATCCTACATCTAAGACCTAACATGCTTATCATTAAAATAATCATCGACCTCAAACCCTCTAACTCTTTAGGCGAACAGCAGTACACATCTCACAATTATCTTCATTCCACGCTACCAGCTTATAGCAATCTTCCCAGAACTATAATAACCTCACTGGGAATCTATCAACCCCGCGCCGGTCTACGCCTTGTATTTTCTGCTCTGTTAGGAATGTTCCCTCTCAAATGATGCATTAATGCCAGGTATTCCATGCTTTGTTGATTAAGTAGTTGCTCTTTTGAGGGAATCCTAACCAGGTCAAAAACCAGTGGAACCAAGGTCGAGAAAACTCAGTTTTTCTGATTATTTTCTTCCAAGGCTCTAACTCAGGGGCCATTTCACGGTTTATTTTTCTTACTAGTTTGTTATAATCATGGTACCTAAATTTGTATAGTTTGTATAGGTTGGAGGCCGCTTTACCAGACAAACCAAGTTCATCGGCTATCAGACGCGTTATTTCTGTTTTTTCCCTCATTTCCAACTGTTCTGCGACTTTTTTGAGTTTTTTAATTTCAATTTCGGCCTCGTCGCTATGAATTAAGTTGAGCCGCCACTCTAGACTGTAAACTCTCTCCAGCCTTTTCCACATCTGGTCGCGTACCTCCATTTCTATTTCGGCTATGATGTCGTATACATAGTGTCCGAAAACATATGTATCGATGTCGAGGCCGTTCTCTAACACACCTTTTACGTAAATCAGCGGTAACGGAGTGGCAACTTCTCTCAAGGTTCCCGTTTTAGGCCCTTGATTGGACCAGTTGCTGCAAAATTTTATCCACTGGCATCTGGAGCAGTAGTCTTTTTTCGGCGACTCTGGCTGGAAACCCATAAGCCCTAGCTGTTTAGACTCCCAAATGTCATTCAGTATGCTCTTCAGCTGGAACACTTTCCCGACTTTTTCAACCAAACCATGGCGTGGATAAAGCAATACTGTGGATATCTTTTCTGCAGGGAGTGTTTCCGGTCGCGGTATGAATGCTTCTCCCTCCCTTCTTCTACCAAAAACCAGCCCTCCCATCCTGCTTAAAGTGTTGTAGAACCCTGCCTGATAAGAATCTAACGACGATGCAACCCTTTCCGCATTCTTTACCTCAGCAACCAAATAACATCTTGACCTCTCTGACTTGAAGACTAGGTCGGGTACGACGTGGGATGGTAGCGCGGGCCATTTCACACCGCATCTACCAATCACCCCAAGTCTCCCGTACTTTTCCCCAAGTATAGATGCAATCTTAACTAGGCCGACAACATCTCTTTTCACAATGTCCTTAATCAAATCACTTGAATGATGCAGAGGCCTTCCCAGCACCTGCTCTGAGACAAGCTTTACCTGTCGTTTCAAATATGGTAGGCGTTCCGCAACATCTCTGAACAACGTAGGCGATGTCTCTTTCACAGAGGAGCCGACGTTCATCGCTTTCTCCGAATGGGTGACAGAGGGAATTACCTTCTCCGCCAGCCTTTCGGCAAGCTTCCCTACAACACCCGGCTGAACACGCGGTGTTTTCCGCCTTTCCAGCCGGCGTAACCTCAGCTCCATCGTCTTAAAGGCTAGGATCTTCGGACACCTGAGAAAATCGTAGACATCCTCCCACGTAATGGTGAAAGAAGCCATTTCAAAGCTCCCCTAAGAGCTGCTTATACAGTTCACGGCAAGCTTTCACGTCACACTCAACATATTTTATGAATTTCCGTCTGTTCTTCCTCCAAGTATCATAAATCCATCTAGCTTTTTTCTCAGACCATCCTGAATGTCGTTTTAACCTCGATTTCTGAGAGGGTTTTGAATCTCGTTTTTCTGAAGCTTGTTTTAACTCGGCGCAGTCTTTACCGAAGATGTCTGGATTAGATACTATTATGTCCTTTAAGCCTCTATAAGAATTGTCATATCTACAGAACGGCGCTAGGTCAACTATCAGGGATGTGTTAAGCATATCTCTTAGACCGTTTAGACTTAGCACTTTACGGTATAGCATATACTTCTGTGAAAGAAGAGGGATGTCATAGTAGCGTATACCATAGCCCACCACTACATCCGGCTCTATTTTATCCAAATGCTCGCTGAAGCGACTAAGCAACCTCTTCTCGGATTCATTATTATTCTTGAGAACTAACGGGAGACAGCGGGATGAAGAATATTCCAGCAAGCCGATCGCCAAGATTCTTTCATTGTTTAAAAATCTGCCATTCCTAGTGTACGTTTCCAAATCTATAAAGACGGTTTTGTTCGTTTTCTCCAAGAGGAAATCTTTTAAGGGGTGGTAAAGATTAAACGCAGGCGAATCCTTATCGGTAACACCTGACAATAAATCAATATACACCCGCTTAGATATAAGCGTAAATGTCGAACACTGTCTTTGGCTTTTAACAATTGTTTGACTGCTATCAGCTTATAACCATGATTTCAGATCATTAGACCCATGAGATACTGGCCTCTTCTCGTCCTTTTACTCATGCCCCTCTAGTTTACGGGCTTAAGCCACCGCCTTCTGGAACGTCGTTCGGCCCGTTCTACGTCAGTGTTCTTGACTGCTCCAGCCAGCAGCCTATAGCAGGGGCCTCGGTTAACTTGGATAACCCTAGCCACAGAGCCTCCTCGGTCACTAGAAGCATGTGATGTAGGCCTGTGATAGTGGTTGATAGGGGTCCATGGTATCCATGGGCTTTGAGGAGGCTTGGAATAGAATACTTCCATGAAACGTTTGGGGAGAGGAATAGGGTTGAGAGGTGGTTCAGGAAGCTTAAAAATAGGACCAGAAGACTCTACAACAACATCGACTCAAATATCCATAACTCCTTCCATCTCTGTCTTGAGTAGTATGTTGTGTGTGAGGGCTATGGCTGATGCTATCTCTTCTATGCTCTTTACCTTCTTGGAGTTTATGTTGTTGTAGAGTCTTCTGGTCCTGTCGTCTTC
>JAWCMB010000092.1:0-321 GCA_038850115.1 Thermoproteota archaeon | reverse complement strand
TACTAAGAAGTCTTATTTATTTGAAAAGAAAAGTAGTGGTTAATCAATAATAGGGATGCAGTATCTTCGTAAATCTCTCTAATTATTACAACAACTTTATCCCTCACCACTTGGTTATCTACCGTTACTGAGATCCAGCAAGTCACGTCCACTGTAATCTTAACTACCACGATGTGGCCGATGTTCTCGCCTGAGGGAAAGACTGGAGATGAGGTCGGAGAAAAAGGCCTGGTCTTCAAGATCTATGGAATCGAAGAGAAGTGGAAGCAGAGTCGCATCGTAATAGGTGGGTGAGGCCTCAAAAAACTGGCAGCCTTTTCC
>JAWCMB010000091.1:0-6651 GCA_038850115.1 Thermoproteota archaeon | reverse complement strand
CAGCCTCCTTGGAGAAGAAGCATGCTGGAAGCTCACCGTGCACCCTATGATAGCTTATGCATTCACAGCATATTCCTTTCCTTGGGCAGTCGGGCCATGTGCAAGGGCAGTTCTTCAAATTTCTTTCCTTCCTGCACTCCATAGCGGAAAACGCCAGGTTCTAAGTATTTTAATTTTTAGTTAGGTTTGGAGCTTGACTAATACATTAGGTTTGTTTATAATAATCTAAACGAGGTCTGAAACGGGTGACCATGGTGAAGATAGTTGTTATTGGGGCAGGAAGCCTCGCCTGGTCGGCGACGCTGGTTCGAGACTTATGCTTGACCCCAAGCCTGAGAAAGTCGATAGTTACGTTCATGGATATGAACGAGGAGAGGCTGAACCTGATTCACGCTTTTCGCGAAGAGGTATGCTTCTGAGGTTAAGGCTGACCTGGCTTTCGAGAAAACAACCAACAGGAGGGCTGCATTAAAGGGCTCCGATGTGGTAATAAACACTGCCATGGCTGGAGGCCACTCTTACTACGAAAATATGAGGATGGTTTCCGAGAAGCATGGCTACTACAGAGGCATAAACAGTGTTGAATGGAACATGGTCTCAGACTACCATACTATATGGGGCTACTACCAGTTTAAGCTTGCCCTGGGCGTCGCGAGAGACATCGAGGAACTTAGCCCTGAAGCATGGCTTCTCCAGCTCGCCAACCCGGTTTTCGAGCTAACCACTCTTATAAGCAGGGAGACTAAGACCAGGGTAATAGGGCTTTGCCATGGCCACCTCGGATATCTAGAGATATCTAGCATCTTGGGGCTTAACCCTAAGAATGTTGATTTCGAGGCCATAGGCTTTAACCACGTTATCTGGCTAACCAGGTTTAAACATGAGGGGGAGGATGCTTACCGTCTTATAGACAATTGGATTAGTAATAAGGCTGGAGAATACTGGGGAGTTTGGCGTGAGAATCAAGTAAACCCGTTTGATACACAGATGTCTCCAGCAGCTGTCGACATGTACAGGACCTACGGGCTTTTCCCGGTCGGGGACACAGTTAGGGGAGGAACATGGAAATACCACTGGAACTTGGAGACGAAGAGAAAATGGTACGGGTCGTTGGCAGGCCCGGATTCTGAAACCGGCTGGAAAGTATACATGGATATGCTTCAGTACAACTTTGACACGATAGCGGCAGCAATAAAGGATCCTGCGCCTTTGACAAGCGTTCTGCCTACTCAGCTCAGCCATGAATCAGTTGTCCCGATAATAGATTCCTTGTTGAATGATAGGAAGAGCGTCTATCAGGTTAACGTTTTGAATAAGGGCACAATAGATGCCTTGCCTCACGATGTTGCTGTCGAAATACCTGCAAGGGTTGACGGTAAGGGTGTCCACAGGATGAGGGTTGAAAGACTGCCGAGACGCATAGTCAACTATGTTCTCCGCCCAAGGATGATGAGGATGGAGTGGGCTCTTGAAGCATTCTTAGAAGGTGGTAGAGACACCCTTTTCGAATGGCTGATAACCGACCCTAGGACAAAATCTACAGAGCAGGTTAACCAAGTTATAGACGATATTCTTTCAATGCCGGAGAATCTGGAGATGGCTAAACATTTCAAGTGAATCCTTGCCTATGAAAGCATTTTTCCGCCTGCTTGGAAATTGTGTCTTTCTAAATAGAAAGAAGGTTCAGCAGGAGGATTAACAGGGTGAAAAGACGAGACGTTTACCGGATGCACGAGTAAACTACGCTAGGGCAAGACCCTCCCTCTTAGCCTTTCTTTCCAGATGGAATATTGCGGTTTTCGCCAGAAGGCCGAAACCCAGTATGAAGGCTAGTAGCATTCCGATCTCGACTTCCACCGGCCACACGGTGTTGGTTCCCATTATGAAGTGGCGTGAAAGATCTATTCCGTGAGTTAAAGGTATGAGGAATGCGAGAATCTTCAATGGGTCAGGCATAAACTGGAGGGGGACGAACATTCCCGTAGCTACTTGAAAGAGAAAATTGAGGATTGACATTACTGCTGAAACATCTTTGAAAAGCAGTATGGCACTAGACATTATAACGCCTATCTGGCATAGGGCAAGGAAAGTTAGAAATAGCGTGACACAGGTCATTAGGAACGCGGGTAGGGGTGGAAAGCTGCCAAGGAGAATGAATGATGTTGCAAACATAGGTATTATGCCAAACAATGTTCCAACAACAGCTTGGGAAATGGATGAGGAAAGCATATAGGTGTATCTGGATACTGGTGACGCAAACGTATACTCGATCTGCCCCCTGGTTAGCTCATCCTTTATCTCCCAGGCTCCCCATGTTGCAGCACCCTGATAGTTTTGAAAAGCAACCCCAATTAATAGAAATACGGCGTAATTCGTGCTTCCAATCTCTCCGAGTTTTGCAGGGTCTATGACAAACCCGAAAATCATAAGGCCAAGACCCCATATGAAACTCATTATTAACTCTACGGTGAAATTCAGCTTATAGCGGGTTATCTCCCTTATTCTTCTCCATACGGTCATTCTAATCATTGTTAGAATGTTGCTCATCTTTCCTCGCCCTCAACCATTATCTTGAAGGCTTCTTCAAGCGTTAGGTTCTCTATCCTTATTGCAGGCCTATGCCCATTGTTTTTCAGAATGTTCACCACGACTGGCAGGGTTTCATAAGCATCTTTACAGTAAATCCTCAGATCAGGGTTCTCCCATTGAACACCAATAACTCCCTCGACACATGCCAATTGGTTCCTGGTCTCCTCGTGAACATTGTTCCCGTTTACCTGAATTACCTCGGTTCTAGTTACGGATTCCCTCATTTTCTCCGGGGTCCCGTCGAAAATGATCTTACCCTTATTCATCATGATTACCCTGTCACCTATCTCTTCAGCCTCCCTCATGTTGTGCGTGGTGACAATTATGGCGGCCCTTCTCGACTGAGTGTAATCCTTCAAGTATTTTCTAACTTTAGAGGCAGTAAGTGGATCAAGGGATTTAGAAGGCTCATCCATGAACGCAATCCTTGGCCGAGTGATTAGGGACCTCATTATTACGAAAGTCTGCTTCTGGCCTCCTGAAAGAGCGATGAAATACTGGTCCAGACAATCTTTGAAATCGAATTCCCTAGCCATCTCCTCAATCCTTTCATTAGCTTCAGACCTGGGCAACCCGTGGAAGGCAGTAGCGAAGAAAATCAGGTTCTCCCTAGCGGTCAACCTGAAGAAAGCTGATCTTTCACTATCTTGCCCGGCGTAACCAATTATTCTCCTAACCCTGTCGGCCTGAGAAACCACGTTGTAGCCACTAACCCATGCCTGCCCCTCATCTGGAAACAGTAGGGTGCTTAATATCTTAACTAAAGTAGTCTTACCGGCTCCATTAGGCCCGAGAAGACAGACTATTTCACCCTCCCTAACGCTAAAGCTGACGCCTTGAAGTGCAACCGTCTGCTTTCCTCCGGACCTATATGTTTTGCGAAGACCCGTAGCCTGAACTAGGGTTTCCAAAGCCGTTTTTTCCATGACGGTTGTCTCAATCGCTGCTCTTGTTTTAATACTCATGTTTTCATCACCCGACTTATAGCACCGTTTTTAAAAATGGCTCACGAAATGTGAATTCTAAATGTAATTGTCTGAAGAGAGTCGCCCCATGCCTTCCAGGATTGTTTCCCGCCATTTCAGCAATGCTTTTCTATGAATACTTTTAAGAATTTTGCAACTTTTTACCCAAGCATTTGCCCACCCAGGTGCATTATGAATAACGATTATCTGCTTTGATCTAAATTTTTCACCTTTCTTCTACGAGTGTTAACTCTCTATCCCCCATCGGTATGCCAAAGCTCGTTCTACATCCGCTGGAAGCCACTTCCCTACTCATACCTTAGTGCCTCTACAGGTTTAAGTTTTGAAGCTTTCCAAGCAGGGTAGAGGGCGAACACCATAGTGACCATTAGGCCGAAGACGATGGCTCCCAGTATAACTGTTGGAGTTAGGATCGGTGTTATTGTGATACCGTTTGACACTGCTGCTTGGTTTCCCTGCCGTATGATGCCCGCTCCACCCGAGGAGCCGAATATTCTTAAAACAATCTGTGCTAAGCTCCATCCCGCGCCGATTCCGATTAAAGTGCCTAGCAGACCTATTATGGCTGCCTCGCATAAGAATATCAGTAGCACCTGGCGATTCTTCATGCCTAAAGCCTTCAGTATGCCTATTTCCCTAGTTCGCTCCATCACTGATACAATCATAATGTTCATTATGCCTATCCCTGCTACTAGAAGAGAGATCGCCGCGATCCCGGCTAGAAACAGCTCGATCGTTGAGAAGACGCTTGAAATTATGTTTAAGACGGCTGTAGAAGAGGTGACTGTTACTCTGCCTCCTAGCGTTTCCCTTATGGCCTTCGCAGTACTGTCAATCGTGGCCTTATCATCATTCCTCAACTTAACGATCATCATCTCGCAGGTTTCGGTTCCGAAGAAGCTTTGAGCCTTTGAAATCGGAATATATATTCTGTTATCTGAGGGACCACCGATAGTGAAGCCGCCGATCTCTCTGAGAACAGCCACTACTCTACCTAAATATGTTTCGTTTTTAAGTGGGCGTGCAGTAGTATTGGTCCAAACTATCTCTAACGCGTCACCAGTCCTGCAGAGAATTGTTCCGTTACTCCAAGGGTCGCTCACCTGCTTTCCTACAATGATAAAATCGTCTTCAGGGTTCAACGGGATCTCCCCCTCCTCGGCTACGAACGTGCTGCTGTAAATCTCCTTGTAAGCTGCAAAGTCGACGCCAGTTACCGTAACTCGACGTGTCTGCCCGTCAGGCATTCTTATATAGCATATTCTTTGGATCATGGCTATTGAGGCAGTGACGTTCTCTACCCCTTTTATTGTTTGAGCATCCTTAACTAACAAGTTGAACTCGTTCACGCCACCCAAACCCCCACCTGCGGTGATGATTAGAGTGTCCGTTGCAAAACCTCTCTGAAGCTGCGAGGATATTGCAACTTGAAGGCCCTGAGTTATTGAAAGCAATGCCACTATGGCTGCTATTCCAATGACTACGCCTAGGGTTGTTAAACCGGCTCTGAGCTTCCGCAGTCTTATCGCACTGAAAGCATATGAAAACATGTCTATTATCCTCATTTCAACTGACCTTCTCCCTGACAATCGTGCCGTCAAGCATGTACACTATCCTCTTCGCTTCCGCAGCCAGACGCTGATCATGAGTAACCATTATTATCGTTACACCCTTATCCTCGTTAAGCCTCTTTACAAGCCTTATTATTTCATAAGCGTTTTTAGAATCTATGTTTCCAGTAGGTTCATCCATAAGCAGGAATCTAGGGTTGTTGGCTAGGGCTCTGGCAATTGCGACGCGTTGCTGCTCACCCCCACTGAGCTCCGTCGGCTTATGGTTCATCCTGCTTGCTAAGCCAACCATCTGCAAGAGTTCCTCAGCGCGTTTTCTCCTCTCACCCTTGCTTAAGCCGGCTATCGACATTGGTAGTTCAACATTCTCCCTTGCTGTGAACCTTGGAATAAGATTGAAGAATTGGAAGACGAAGCCGATTCTCATTCTTAAATCCGCAAGCCGATTCTCATTCAAGGCTGACACATCAATGTTTTCGATGAAAAGCCTTCCCCCTGTAGGCTTGTCTAAAGCTCCTATCAGATTTAGAAGAGTCGACTTTCCGCTTCCCGAAGGCCCTAATACGGAAAGAAACTCGCCCTCCCCCACCTCAAGGTTTACGCCACGAAGAGCCTCAACCGGAATCTTACCCTGCATGTAGGTTTTCCTTAGATCAACAGTTTTAATGATAGTCTCGACCATTTTTCCTGCTCCATCCTACTTGGACAGATACCTCCAGGAAAGCATTATTCCTATTGAAGAAAGCACAGCGGCGAAGAAACCTAGGTACATGAAGTCGGTGATAATCTTAGAAACGTCTAAAGTCAGGATTGTCAACTGTCTTAAAGCGTCTGTCAGATAGCTAAGCGGATTCACGTAAGCTACTGCCTGCAACCAGTCCGGCATTAAAGTGATTGGGAATAAAGTGTTGCTCGCAAACATCAGCGGCATAGTGATCAAGCTTATGAATTGCATGGGTCTCTCCAACTTAGTTGACCTCAGGGAGAACGCTAAGAAAACCGATGAAAGCCCAACGCTGAGTAGGAATATTGCAGCGTAAACCCCAAATATGTTAAGCAGGGTGAAGCTTGGGCTCAACTGCAATCCGAATATTGTTGCGAGAGTAAGGATTATCGTGGCCTGAAGCATCGCCCTTAAAGTAGCGTTAAGAACCTTTGAAAAGATTATTGCTCCACGCGGCACAGGTGTGCTTAAAACTTTATCCAGGAACCCTAGACGCCTGTCCCAAACTATAGACATCCCGCTGAACATCGTCGTGGTCATAACTATCATGGAGATCATGCCGATAGACATGTAGCTGAAGTAATCCGTGACGCCGAACACATTCCTCATAACGTTTCCACCAATATCTGAAACCATCTGCTGAATTATCTGGGAAACCATTATGCCGCTAACATATATTACTCCGTTAGCCGGAGGGATCACGTAGTTTCCAGGTATCGGAATTTTCTCCGGAACCTCTATATTGCCTAGGTTGCTTGCTGAGAACATTGCGCCTAGGTTC
>JAWCMB010000090.1:2120-6785 GCA_038850115.1 Thermoproteota archaeon | reverse complement strand
CGCTCCTCTTGGTAAGAACCAGTATTCCAGGAGAAGTCACCTGGATCTCCGCCTTAGTGGCGTCCTCGTAGAGCTGGACTGAAACCCCCGGGGTGTTCAGGTCCTTGAAAATTACAGGCGGGTCAACCCGGCTGACCGCCAGTGTGAAAGCGTTAAATGCGAAGACAGTGGCGCAGGCAAGTGTTACACTGGTTGTGAGAATTAGTAAAACGTATAGTTTGAGATGAATAGGTTTAGAAAAAACGGTAGGGGGGATGGGGCTTGCTCGCATCGCTGCTCCTCAGCCTACGGCGGTGTCTCAGTCGACTGAGGCGAGTAAACTAGTTCTATTGAAGCATCGTCAGATCCTGGATCGGGGCTTGAGATTCTTAGCCTCAGGCTTACGCTTAGCTCTCCACCCTGGTTTATGCTGCCTATGCTTGTTAAGCCTGTCTGCTTAAGGTCGATTTGAGTTGAACCCACTATGAGACGCGCCTCGGAAATGCTTGAGTCGTCAAACGCCGTGTTTACCTTAATCCACAAGTAGTATATTTGAGTATCCCCGTTTTTAATCTTCATTATGTTGTGGTAGAGCGTCGTCCCCCTCCTTGACGGATGTACGGTTATGTCTGCGTCAGTGCCCTCCTCACTAAGCGTTACCGTTATTATGCCGGTGAGGTCGGGCCCGCCAGCGTTAGTGTTAGTCGTGTCGAAGTATATTGGGCGTTTACTCCAAGTTGCAGCTATATCCATCGGGTAGTATACGAAAACCGCGGCGTTCACCGCCGATACTGCTACTGCAATCAGTATTGCAAGCATGATTATTCCCCGAGTGTTGCTCCTCGCCCTGTTCATTTTCCATATCCACTAGATGTCATACTTGTGCTGCTAAGCGGTGATTAAGTTTGTTTCGTAAAGAAGATGATTTACGCAAAAAATTAAGCTGTCGTAAAGGCTTCGCAAACCCTGTTTCCCAAGCTTTTCCTAAGGCTTTTTCGTTTTTTTATTTTTGTCGTTTTACGACTAGATGTCTTAAGCTGTCTAAAATCGGAATGGGCGGACATACTAGGTTAGTTCAACCGGCCTCCTACCGTATTTCCTGCACGCTTCAAAATATGCTTCAAGATTCTCAATGGGCACGTTGTCCGGTATGGAGCCGGAGACGTTTATGAAGTACCCTGGGCATTCCCCAGCTATTCTTAAGCATCGTTTAACCTCGTTCACAACGTCTTCGACACTCCCGTAGGTTAAAACGCCAATGTCCACGCCTCCCACTATAATCTTCTTGGAACCGTGTTTCTCAACTATGCAGCTTAGGTCGCTGCACTCCTCCAGTATGAACCCGTCTGCCCCAGCCCTGGCTATGTCGTCAACTATAGGCGTGACATCGCCGTCAGAGCAGAAGAGGACCCTTATCCCTTTCGACTTTAAAATGCTCCAGAGCTTTTCATACCGTGGGAAAACGTGTCTCCTGAGCCATTCAGGTGGGAAGAATGGCCCTCTCGTGGAGCAGATGTCGTCATGGCTTATGAAAACCTTTATGTCTGTCTCCGCCCACGCTTCGAACTCTAGCTTCGAAATCCTGTGGAACCTTTCCAAGAGTTTTTCAAACCTTTTCGGGTCGCGGTATGCTGCCTTAACCGTCCACTCTAAGCCGAACATCATTATTAGCCACATGAAGCAAGTCTGGTATTTCCCTCCGGGAACCAGCTGGCTCCTGTAGAACCCTTGCTTCGCAGAGTGCTCCCTTCTGAAGAATTCGACTAATTCTCCTCTGCTCGGTATTCTCCACTCCTCAAGCGGGTTGAACTCAAGCATGTCTTCGACCGAGCTAACGTTGAAAACGGTTCTCCATGTCGTAGGATATGCTGCTGACCATGAGTCTGCCCTAGTCTCGAAGGACCCCCCGCTCCTCCTAAGGATCTCCCAAGGATGCAGCGGGTCCCAAGTCGCCCAGACCATGTCGAGATCCAGAGCATCGTATGTTCTTCTAAGCGCTTCATCCGGCTGCTTTAACGGGTCGATCCCTGAGACTTTCGACACGAATCCCGTGTGAGAGAGAAACTCCACTTGAGCCACACGGTCGGTCTCCTCCAGCCTAACAGTGGCGAGTCCCCTCTCGTAGCACATCTTTTGCCACCTTACGCATGCAGCCTAATTTATAATGTTTTATAATCCCTAAACTTCGCTAAAGGTTGATAGACAGGAAGTCTGCACCCTCTATGGGAATTACGAGTGTGCCTAACGAGTCGGCTCTAGCTGTTCCGCCCTCGATAGACTTAACTCCGGTTATCCCCCTCAGGAGGAGGAACCATTTTTTGCATGCACCCTCCGCCTTAACCCTGACGCTTCCTCCTACCCTAATCGCCTCCAGGATCATCGCAGTGCCTCCTTTCATCGTCGGCACGCGTGTCGAAGCCACAGAGTTATCCTGCAGCTCAAATACGTGGAAGGTTACTCCATCAGCATAATCGTAGTCTGGCCTCTGCTCGTTAGCTCCGATAGGGATAATGGTGTTCGGCCTAGCCATCAAGGGTAGGCTCAGGTATCCGTGTTTCTCGCGCACCCAGCGCCTGCCCTCAACCACCTGCCCCGTTATGAAGTTTGTCCAGCTTCCCTCAGGCAGGTAGTAGTCGACAACGCCGTCTGGAGAGAAGACCGGCGCCACTAGCAGCGAGTCCCCCAGCATGTATTGGCGGTCAAGATAGTTGCAGGCAGGGTCATCTGGGAACTCGAGCATCATGGCCCGCATCACCGGTATGCCTTTCTCATGGGCTTCGCACGCGGCGTTGAAAATATAGGGCATAAGCCTGCACTTTAGCTTGGTGAAGAAGCGGAGGACCTCGACCGCCTCCTCATCGAACACCCATGGTACTCGGTAGGTGCTGCTACCGTGTAAACGACTATGTGAAGAAAGCAGGCCGAACGCGCACCAACGCTTGTAAAGGTCTGCGGAGGGAGTTTGCTCGAATCCTCCAATATCGTGACTCCAGAAGCCGAATCCTGATAAGCATAGGGAGAGGCCGCCCCGCAGGCTTTCAGCCATAGACTCGTAGGTTGAGGATGAGTCTCCCCCCCAGTGTACTGGGAAACTTTGGCATCCGGCTGTTGCTGAACGCGCGAACAGGACAGCCTCTCCCTTTCCAAGCCTATCCTCCAAGGCTTCGTGCACAGTTCTATTGTAAAGGTAAGCGTAGTAGTTGTGCATTTTAACAGGGTCTGAACCATCATGATAAACAACACCAATGGGAATACGCTCTCCGAAATCGGTTTTGAAGCAGTCCACACCCATATCCACAAGCTCACGCAGCTTATCGCTGAACCATCGGCATGCAGCAGGGTTCGTGAAATCAATGATCCCCATTCCAGCTTGCCAGTCATCCGTCTGCCATATGTCGCCGTCCGGCTTCTTAAGCAGGTACCCATTCTCCATGGCCTCATCGAAAAGCTCTGACTGTTGGGCGATGTACGGGTTGATCCAGACGCAGATACGCAGCCCGCGCGACTTCAGTCTGCTAAGCATCTCCTGTGGATCATGAAAGACGCGTTCATCCCACTTTAAGTTGCACCAACGAAACTCTTTCATCCAGAAGCAGTCAAAATGGAAAACGTGTAGAGGTATGCCGCGGTCAGCCATACCTTGGATGAAGCGAGTCACAGTTTCCTCATCATAGTCCGTAGTGAATGAGGTGGTTAACCATAGGCCGAAGGACCATGCTGGCGGCAGGGCCGGTCTCCCAGTCAAAGCTGTGTACCGGGTTAGAACCTCCTTCGGCGAAGGCCCGTAGATGAGGAAGTAATCCAAGTATTCCCCTGGCACGCTGAATTGCACTCTCTCAACGTTTTCAGAAGCGATTTCAAAAGAGACTCGTTCCGGATGGTTGACGAAAACACCATAACCCCTGTTCGTCAAGTAGAACGGTATGTTCTTGTAAGCATACTCGCTGATTGTTCCAGCGTCCTCGTTCCACATATCCACCACCTGACCATTCTTAACGAAACTGGTGAACCGCTCTCCCAACCCGTAGACACACTCGCCAACGCTCAGGGAGAGTTGCTCCCTCATATACCTCCCCTCGGAAGTATCCATTACCCCCATGGCTCTCCAACCGCTGCTGGTGATTACACGATCACCATCCTTGAACACCACCCGCCAGTCTCCTTCCTTTTCCACGCGCACAGTTAAACGTCCACTGGTTAATGTTGCTGCTTGCGCATCCTCATGAACCTCAACCATGGTCTCAGGGTCAGTGTTTAGCTGGAAAACTGGTTTTGCTGGTTTCCGCCCCTTGTGATGGTAGATCTGCACACGGATGACGTTAGGCATAGGCGATGAGAAACGAAGGGTTAACATGGGTATACCTATAGTGTCAGCACGATGGGTTAAGCGTCTAGTTGCAGCGTAAACAGTTAAAGAACCCGGTTCCGCCTCCACCTCGTGAACCTGCACAGGGTAATGGGGAGTAACGCCTGGACGCATCCGCCAAAAGCCCTCGGTGAACTTCATCTCTACTCGAATCATACCCCTGCGGGTTGCATTATAAATCTAACTTTTGCCTAACGGCTTCTCAGACTATCTTTCCACTCCTCCTCTTAGGAGGAAGGTTTCCACGCAGTGGCTAAGCCTCTTCAGAAGCAGGAGAATGCTCCTTAATCCTGTCGCGAAGATGCTCAAGTATTGCGAAA
>JAWCMB010000090.1:0-2110 GCA_038850115.1 Thermoproteota archaeon | reverse complement strand
AAGGAACAGTCCTGCCACCCTAAAGATTGAGGGGGGGCTGCTTACAGGCTCCTCAATCCTCAGGATCATACTATACTCGTCCAGCGGCGTATTCTCCCCGAAAACCTTCACAGTAACCTCCTCGCCCTCAGGCACATGCACAGGGAACCTTACCCAAGCGTTCTCACCAGGCCTAAGGCTGATTTTTCTAGCCTGTTCATAGCCTTTTTCAAAGAGAACGACTATGAACGTCCCCTCATCCTTCCCGGTGCTTCTAATGTTCACCGAGAGAGATGAGCTTGCGTTGGAAAACCTCACCCCGGACACTTCCGCATCGAGCCTTAAGGCAGCACTTGAAAAAACAACGCCCGGTATTTGAAGTGTTAGAACATAGTTGTCGGGGGCGTCAGCTTCATTCATATTCACCCACTGTAATTGAGTGCTGTTTGCGATAAACGGGGGTTTAGCCCAAGACGGGTCCGCTGAGAAGTTTAGCAGCTTAACATTCCCCGTGAACCTTATGTTCATCACATCTATCCAGCTCCTCGGGTCTGTAAACGTGAAATAGTCTGTGATGATGACTTGGTAAACATCGTCACTAAGCATGATGAAGCTGCTTGTAGTGTTCAGAAGTATGTCTATCGTCAGCGTTACTGCTCCCTCAAACCTCTCCATTACCCCTGGCACACCAGTGTTGCATAAAACATGTTCCTCTAGGTCCAGCCTCGAGTGTGAGACGATCACGTAGGATGTTTTAGACGGGTTCGTTGTGAAGAACAGGAGAATAAGGCTTAAAGACGAATCCTCTTCGCCAATTATCTCGTTGACCACGTCCCCATTTGAAACCAAGCTTCTACCGCCCATGTCGAACGGATGCTGTTTCAACGTTACCCTTGCAACCCCATTATTCATGAACTCCACCTCCATGTTTAGCCCGATAAGGTAGTTCAACTGAGGATTAACAGGTAGCGTTGACGATGCCAGCGTTAAAGCAACCAAGGCTAGAATTATTAGTGCCTTCTCTGGGAGCCTCAAGATTGAACCCTCCTAAACGTGAAGTAAAAGGAATCCGTCTCTAGGAACATAGCCTGACAGTAAAGCATGGTGGAACCGAGGAAACTCTTCTCCTCGAAACCATACTTCACATGGTACTGGGAAAAATCGCCTATTCTTACGGTCTCGCCTTCAAGGAGCTCGATGTCCACCCATCCTACTTGCGGAATATATATCTGGGGCCAAGCATGCCCACCCCAGTTGTCGGAGAGCTTGAAACCCGTTTCCGTTCTCCTTATCCACATTGTCACAACATCCTTATCCTCCAGAAGGAACAGGCCATGAGCAACTCTTGAACGTATGCCGAGTATTCTCGCAAGCGTTACGAATACGTCAGCAACCTCCTCGCAGTCTCCGAAGACGGTCAGCCTGCCGTTCCTGACTAGTAAAGCGTGTTCAGCGCCTCTTCTCCACGTCGGCTCATAATCCTTCCTATCAACTATCCATTCACCGATAATTCTGCATGCCGAAACAGGGTCCCTAGCTTCAAGGCCGATACTCTTGGCTATTGAAACGTAGGTCTCGTTTTCAACAGCCCAGTATCTTTTGCCGCCCGTGTATCCCTTAACTTGAGAATAGTTCAGCCAAGGAAGGTTCTCCATGAGAAGCCTATACTTTTCAACAGTTACTTGAAGCGTGGTGTTGAGCCACATTGTTTCTCCACTCGACAGGCTGATGTTGTAAACGAGTATCGTAGCACCACCCTCGCCGCTCTTAGTGTACAGCGGTGTTAGACCCGATTCAACTAGCCTCACGAACTGGTTGCTCGCGTTAACAGGAAGCCACATGTAAACTAGGTCCACCACGCTGTTGTTGGACGGGTTTCTAAGGAGGAAGCTTTGGCTTAGAAGATATGTGTAGTTGTGTTCCTCCAAAAACTCTATCTGAACCTCCCTTGAAGCAGCCTGATAATCCTCTTGAGGATACTGTGTTTTTAAGGGGGAGAAACCCAATACTAGGATTACGCCGGCCACGGTTAAAACCAGTCCTGCGATAAGCTTTCCATGCCGCAACTTAATCTGTGGTTGCAACCATTATTTTTAAACTTTCAGCACAGTGGTCCTCCTGCGTCTTGAAA
>JAWCMB010000089.1:0-6826 GCA_038850115.1 Thermoproteota archaeon | reverse complement strand
GGTCGGCTAAAGGCTGTGGATTGGGACATTGCGCCACCTCGATGTAAAAGTTTGAAGCAATCCGGTGAGTTTTCATTTCCATGTTACTGTCGTAAACATTTAAAGTCACGATGTATGGTATGGACATGTTTTCCTGAACCTGCGATACATATGTATTGTTTAAAAATAGCGTTAGGTCGACGGTAAATCTCCTAGTGCAATCCTCCATGCAATAATCAGCACTATCAAATACGTTCTTAATCGTTAGTGGCAGATTATAGTCGAGGCTTGTTCCATTCAGCGAAATATGTTTCACAGTCTTATTAATACCAGCAGTAGTTGTCACAGCATACGTAATGTTAATTTCCCCTTCGACTATCTTAGTGACTCCACTTATTACACCGCCATAGCCTACTGTTGCATTGAGTGGAATGCCGTAATATGCACGCACCATCATCGTCAAATTCGACTCTTCCCCTATGTATTCTCTTAAACCTATGACTATGTTATCCTTGGGTTGTCCCCTCATCGGATATCCCACGAAAGTAAGGACGTTCGTTTGAACTGAAGGAGTAAACAGGATTAGCAAGGCAAGGATTATAAGACCAGGAATATTAGGTATATGAATGTAGCTTGCCACAGATATTGCCTGTTTAAAATCCCCGTATCCGCCTAGCCATTTCCCGCTGATGAAAATAAGTAATGCTAAAAGTATGCCAAGCAATATTACTATTATGTATTGCATTAACCGAAGTTGGACGAGGCTGTTTATGAAAGAGTCTATCTGCCCCGTATAGAATATTGCTGGAATCTCCATCTTAATCCTGTAAAAAACATAGTATTGAGCAAAAGTTAATATTACGAGAATCGGTGGGATAATTAGTATAGAAAGCATTAGAGGAGAATCCTTGACTTGGAGAAATGCCTCTTTCGGATTTATAATTATTAGCAACATCTGTCTGAAGAAACGAGGTGGAAGTGAGGGCTCTTTTTTCTCCTTTAAACCTTCTTGCTTATTAGACAATTTTAATGCTTCCTTAACACAGCCATTATTAAACTTTATGATGACTATTGATTCTACAAGCTACTGGAAAAGTTTATCTTGAAAATAAGGTGTTAAAACATGGATGACGAAGCCCAGCCGCCCTAATAATGCCTACTGGGTTCTCGAGTATTACTCTAACCCTCGAGTTATAGAAGAGCTTTTCAATTATGGTAGAAGCAGATGGATAGCTATTGAAGGCATTTCTAAAGGAAGAGTTTTCATAAGGTATGACAGAGACAGGACACCGCTTCGATTCAAGGACCTGGGCGACATCAGTAGCTTGCTTAGAAGATTCTGGTTTGTTAAACCTAGGTCTTTCTACGGCTCGGTTAATAAATACAGTAGGCTCATAGCAAACGAGGATTTGGAGGATGTTTTCAATATTCTCAGCTCGACCCCAACCTGGGATGTGGATAATACGGTTGAAAGATGGCGTGAAACACTAACTGTTTGCAGGATGATAGTCGATGAGCTTGAGAGGGAGAACGTTGTAAAATCAGTATATCTCAAGTGGAGTGGAAGAGGATGCCACGTGCATGTTTCTGAAGAAGCATTCTCCAAAGAACTTCTTAAAAAGCATAATCCTCTCGACACGGCTTTCGCAGTAGTCGAATACATTATTAGAACGATTAAGCCTAAGCTTACGGGCTTCAACACTGACGCTAAGATCGAGAACAAGATAGATTTGAAAAGGGTTTTCACCCTACCACTCTCCCTCCACAGGGAACTGGACTATTCATGCGTCTGCTTCAAGCCCAGCGAGATTGAGGATTTCGATCTTTCATGGGTTGACCCTGAAAACTTCAAACATAAACCGGTCTACAAGGATTTTGAGACTGGGGAGGGTGACGAGCTTGCTGAAAAAGCTTTATCTACAGTCGGAGGGTATTTCAAAAGAGTGGTCCCGATGCCCTCGAGTAGTGTAAGGAGTGGTAGGGAGGAAACGCCTCGACTCGGAAGATTCCAGGTTATGGCTCTGCTGCAGGCTGCACGATGCTTCCTTTTGACAAGAGACATTGAGAAATCTAAGTCCTTCGGTTTGAACAGAGCAATATTCTACGCTTGGGCGAAGCAGAGAGGGGTTGAGGCTAAGAGGCCCCCCAGCCGAAGGGGCGCTGTTAAGCCCTCTAAGCCAGTTGAGGGGAGGAACGTTTTCCAACTGGGAAACGAGGCTGCCTACTTGTCTGACGACGGGTGGCTGATGATAGGTAACGCTAAACAGACTCCGCGAGACTATGACGAGCAGATAGTTAGAAGGATAAACGAGGTAGTTCCGTATGAGGAGGCTTGGAGAAGGGCTCTAAAGTATCTTGAAGAATTCTCGCAGGAGGTTCTGCTCGATCAGCAGAAGTTTTTCAACCAAGTTTACAAGCCTGTAAGAGACTCGTTCGTCGAAACCGTCTATAAGAAGGAAAGCAGGCTAAAGCTACGCTGAGGAATTGAAAACAGTCAATGGTCTTGGTGGACATACAGTATTATGCTTCATGCTTTAAGTTCTCTCTTTGATTTTTATTGTTTGAAAACATGATTTCATTTTTCGACTTTCCTTAATGGATCTGTCTCAACATATTTCGCCAGAATCAACAGGCAGGGAATTAATGTTACTGAAGACACGGGGCCCCATAACAGTAGCCCCATAGAGTAACTCTGGCCCGTGACTGGCGGCAGGTCTGCCAAGAGGCCAGACACGTACCGTGCTAAGGCTTGAAGTATGTTCAGCGGCACACTGATCAGACCTACGTAGCTTCCTGCACGAGCCTCTCTCTTAGACATCTCGTCTTCCTGAGCCATGTCTGCCGTAACCGGATTTGGCAAGAGGTACCAGCCTGAAATCCCTGCTCCGACGAATGTAACAAACAGAACTGCTTGAATCACCCTGGGGACAGGGTCTAGGACCGGCTGGCCGAAGATTAGCGTTAGAGGCAGGAAAACCACTAGGACCATGAGAGACGTTATTAGTGGTTTCTTCTTCCCGGTTTTCCTCGCTATTCTCGCCCAGACGAAGAAAAGCACTATGGTTAGGAGGAGCATGAGGCCCCCGGCGACCATATACTCAATGTCACCTAGGCCCAGAACCCTTTGCAAATAGCTTATAACTAGGCTTGCGAGAACCGCCGTTGGAATCGACATGGCTCCTTGTAAAGCCAGCCACGCCCGGTAGTTCCTATTGCTCCAAAGTATGGAGAGCTCTCTTTGAATATTGGGCTTCGGAATCGGCTTCTCCTCCTCCTTTATCTTGAGGACGGCCGGCATGTATAATAATATCTCGAAGACAGCTAGAGCCAGTAGTAGCCCTAGAAAAGCGAAGGAACCCGTTTTCAGAAGGGTTGGAAGCAGGAAGCCAACCGGTATCCCAACGACTTGCGCCATCATACCGAAAACATTCTGGTATGCTGAGACTGTCACCCGATCCTCTGGGCCGACGATTTCCGCCAGCCACGCCATGTAGGGCGTGCTTAGAAGCCCGTAGCTCATGTTCGCAAGGCTGATGAAGAAAGTAGCGTAGGCGAACAACAGAGTTTCGTCTGAAACCGGTATGAAGTAGCTCGGCATAAATATCATGATTGTTGAAAACGCTAGAAGTAGGCTGCCCGTTAGAACATACTGTCTGCGTCTCCCCCATCTCTTTGATATAGTTATGTCGCTTAGATAGCCGAAGTACCAGCCGAAGAAGGCTATAACGAGCTTTCCGATGGCGAAAGCAACACCAGTTAAGAAACCGCTTAGTTTTAGAAAATCCCAGTAGAACCAGAATGTTGCAAGATCTATGAGGGACAAGAGGGTGGAGGAGCCGAGTCTTCCCATGGCGTATATCAGCTTTCCTCTCCTAGTTAACAACTAGGATGCACCTTTTTAACAGCTGCTCAGACATATATAATGTTTTTGACCACCTTTCCCATGCATGCAAACGCAAGAGTGACTGGAAGAAGATGACGGTATCTTTAATGAAGGACTTTTCGAAATCACATTTTGCGAGCCACTTTTAAATACTGTTAAGGCTCCTTCAATCGGTGGATGGAAAAAATGAGGATCGAGCCTAGGCAAACTGTGGAGATAGATATCATGGAGGAAGACCTCTTCGTCGGGAGGAATTCAACAATCAAGGCGAAGACTGGTGAAAAGATCATCGTAAAAGGAAATGTAGAGTTTGAAGGTGATTGCAACATTCTTTCCAGCCTGCACGCCCATAGCCTTAGTCTTGAAAAGAAGGGGAAGATTAATGTTCAAGGCGATCTTATTGTGGAGAAATCCGTCAACCTTGAGGATGGAGAACTGTTGGTGAGTGGAAGGCTTGAAGCCGAGGATGTGGATGTTGGGAAAATGGTTAGGGTAGGCAGGGGCTTGAAATGCTTGAAAATAAGTGTTGGAGGGGTTTTAGAATCAGGGGGCGATGTGGATGCTGAAAAAATAGGTGTAGGGGGAACAGTTTCTGTTCAAGGGAACATGAGGGGGAATAATCTTAGTGTAGGAGGCACTCTGACTGTTAAGGGTTTAACCGAGCTTGAGAAGCTTGACGTGGGTGGCGTGGCAAAGATTAACGGGGGGAGGATACTTGATATAAGTGTCGGAGGAGTCTTTGAGTCGACTGGAAAACTGGTTTTCGAGAAGTTGAGTGTCGGAGGAGTTGCCAGGTTAAAGGTGGTGGATTAAGGATGGAAATAAAAGGTTTTCGTATTTCGGTGGGTGGTACTTTAAAGGTTGAGGGAAATACAGAGGTTGATGAAGTAGAAGTCGGAGGAGTAGTCAAGGTCGAAGGCTCTATAAAGGCGAAGAAGGTTGAGGTAGGAGGAGTGCTGAAGGTGGATAGGGATGCTTATGTGGAAGACAGGCTAAAGGTAGGTGGAGCAGTGAAAGTAGGTGGAGAGTTGAAAGCGGGCGTAGTGGAAGTGGGCGGTGCGTTGAAGGCAGACGCCTGTTTTGCAGACAGGGTGGAGGTCGGCGGGAAGGTTGAGACTAGGAGGGGTTCAAGGGTTAAAACATTTGAAATAGGGAGAAAGGGAGGGGTCGTAGGCCCGATTGTCGCTGAGGGCGTGAAAATAGGTCGAGAGGCGAGTGTTGAAGATATCTATGCTAACTGGCTTGAGCTTGGAGATGATTCTTCCGCCCGCAATGTTTACGCGAGAGAGGTCTATTTGAAAGAGGGGTGTAGGGTTACAGGCGAGCTTCTATACGTCGATAAGTTGGAGCTGGAGAAAAACGTTAAAACGTATTCTGAACCACGGAAAGTAGAGAAGCTGCCCGAGCCTCCCATTTAAAGCACTTAACTTTTTATAGTTGCATCTGGCGATAAAGGTGGAGATGCATGGGTAAAGCTAAGAGGCATAGGCTCCAACTGTATGCGGATATTCTTAGGACGTTGAAGGTTCATGGAGAAGGGTGTGGAATAACAAGGCTGTCATACGGGGCCAACATGCCTCTGGACAGGGTTAAGAAGCTCGTTGGAGAGCTGGCTTCTCACGGATTGATAGCTAAAAGGACTGACGATCCAAGGGTCTTCGTCTTAACGGCTAGGGGAATGGAGTTTTTAGATGCTTTTGACAAGCTTGCTATATTCTTCGAATAACCCAGAGCGCATCCATCATATGGCTTAAAAACGCCATACCTGTTTGGTCATCTTCCTAGCAAAATTTATTTAAGCATCAATATTGGTCTGTTGAAGGAGTAAAAGCAAGATGAATATATTTACGGATGAAATGAAGGTTGCGGAGAAGCTTATACGCGAATGGAAGGGGGACTCCTATCTCTTTGGAGAGGCTGTGCTCGATAAGGTTGGTAGCCTTATAGGAGAATACGGTGATAATGCTCTGCTGGTGGTGTCAAGCGCTAACCCTTGGATCCAGGAACCCCTGACAAGGGTTTCTGCCTCCCTTGAGAAGGAGGGAATTAAGTATGATGTAGTTCTGGGTGCTAGACCCAACTCCCCCCTCACTGATCTTTACAGGATAGCTTATCATACGGCACTTTATAGGTACCGTAGTCTCATCGCGCTCGGAGGAGGCAGCACAATAGACGCGGTTAAGGCTGCCAGCGTCTTGGCCACGTATTCTCCAGCTGAAGTGAGCAGCGTATTAGGCGTCAGCTGGGATAAGGCTTGCACAATAGAGCCCTACTTCGGCACAGGCTTAGTAACAAAGATGAGGAAAGCAACAGGCAGGGACATCCTGCCGATAATCGCTGTGCAAACCGCTTCAGGCTCCGCCTCCCATCTGACCAAGTATTCGAACATAACGGACCCTACAGCCGGGCAGAAGAAGCTCATTGTTGACGAGGCCATAGTCCCGAAAAAAGCTGTCTTCGACTATCGCGTTACGCTCGGCGCTCCCTGGGACCTGACTGTAGACGGGGCTCTCGACGGTATTTCCCACATCTGGGAAGTATTTATCGGGGCAACGGGCAAAGAATACTACGACAGGATAAAGGAGATCGCCCGGGTAGGGATAAGACTCATAGTGAACAGTCTTAGACCAGCCTTAGAGAGGAATGATTTGAAGGCGAGGATTGCTCTCGGACTCGGAACCGATCTTGGAGGATACGCTATAATGATAGGTGGAACCAGCGGTCCTCACCTAGGTAGTTTTTCGCTGGTCGACGTCCTTACGCATGGAAGGGCTTGCGCGATTCTCAACCCTTACTACACGGTGTTCTTTGCCGAAAGAATAGAGGATCAGCTTAAGACTCTTGCTCCAATACTTAGGGACGCGGGCCTCATAAGCGAAGACCTGAATTATTTAGAGGGCAGGAAACTGGCTGAAGCCGTTGCTAAGGGTTTCCTATCTTTCTACAGGTCCCTAGGGGTTCCGA
>JAWCMB010000088.1:6418-6831 GCA_038850115.1 Thermoproteota archaeon | reverse complement strand
GAAGAGAAGAAGCCATGGTTGATTTTATCATGGTTGCCGAGTATTTTCCGGGTCATGAGTTTACAAACTATTATTCCACCGGGGAAGTTAGTTATAGTGAACGGAGTTTAACCAGTTCTTCAGAAGGTATGAATGTCTGGTACCGGAGAGCCTTGGGCGAAGCTGCATACAACGATAAATATGTTTCCTACTTAAAGGAGATGATTAATGAAAACTATCCAGGTGTAGGCCTAGGAATCTATGAATATGGTGTGACTGGGGTTTTCAAAAGGGAACCTTATAATCATGTGTTGGCAAACATGGAAACTAGCTTGGGCTCAGCGATTGCACTGCTCGATTTAAGCGTAAACATGAGGAAAAACGGATTGGATCCGATTAACTTTTTCTATGCTATGGGTTTAGAATGGACATGG
>JAWCMB010000088.1:0-6408 GCA_038850115.1 Thermoproteota archaeon | reverse complement strand
AAATGGGGGCTTATGGGCGATTATCCTCATTTTCAGAAAAGACCCATCTATTACGCGTTACAGATTTATGGTGAGTTTCAGAGGGGTGAATTGCTTGAATGCACATACTCCTGCGATGCATTTGATCCTTATGGTGATTCTGCCAATAGTCATGTGATTTGGAGCGACTTCCTGCGTTTCGGCTTAGAGAAGCAGTATTATCCGGTGAAAGTGCCAATTCTTTCGGTCTATCCGTTTAAATCCGATGGGAGGTACTCATTCTTGTTAATTAACAAGGATTTGGAGAAAAGCATTAGGGTGCAGCTGAATATTCCATACGAGCCTTCAAGCCGGGCGATCATAGTATCTTTGACTGGTGGTAGTCTACACGCTGGTGGCGATGAATCTCAGGAAAATGTGAGCCTGAATTATTCAACGGTATATGATTTCACTGGCAACTACACTATAATCCTGCCTCCTCATTCAGCATGTATGATAGTGAATTACGAGAAAAATGCTGAAATGTTTTTCGATGAGACTGTGTTTGGAGCAAAAATTTATGAATTGAATAATATATGTTCAAAAACACTTATTGACCAGAATGTCCCGAATCCTAATATTCATATAGAACCGGAATCATGATTTAGCTTGTGATTCTAGATTTAATCTTCAATGAAAAAAGCAATTCAGCCGCGCGCTAAGTTTTTATAGTGGCGAGTCACATTTGTAAACATGGGAAAAGAGCCGTATGAATTAAATGCTTCGCTTATTTGCCTCGTAGATAGCTCAAAAACACTCGAGTATGATAATCTTCAAGAGTCGTTGTGGTCCGCGTTGGATTTTTTTGGTATTCCTTATGTAAAGTTTGACTTAGCTACAAACTCTCCTTCTCCAGAAATCCTGAAAAAATATGGTGCTATAATCATATGCCAAGAACATCTTGGCAGTAGTCTCTCTGAAGATGCGACTAGAGCTGTCGTTGATGCGGTAAAGGAAGGTGTGGGTCTAGTTTGCTTCGATGGCGATTTGCATAAGTATAAAAAACCTTTGAAGGATTCGTTTGGTTTGAGAACAACGGAAGAACCTACTCATATGCCTCATCTTGAAACCTCCTCGATAAGGATTTTAAATAGCCGCCATTTCATTACCTCGCGCAGGATATTTGAGTTTATACGTTTCAATAAGCCAGTTGATGTAGGGAATATCGTCAGCATAGAAAGACCGTATAACCTTCTAATGATTGCTGCAAACAGTTCTGGTTGTCCAGTAATGTTTACAGAAACTCTTGGAAAGGGGAGAGCCGTTTTCTCAGCCTTGTCGCCAAAAATATGGTTAAAGGAATATCTTGGTCACGGTGGTGGTCTGGATGACATTTTCTGGAGGAGCATTGTCTGGGCTGTGAGGAAGCCCTTCGCGATTTTAGCTTTACCTCCGTTCGTAACGATTCGCATCGACGACTGTAGTGGTGCAGGAGACTTTGAATGGGTGAGAATCCTGAATAAACATGGATTCGTTCCACATGTTTCGCTTTTCGTTGAGAACATAGGTGGTAATGGCGCAAAAGCGATAAAAGACCTTTACGATAAAAACGCGGCAGAATTCTCGATACATGCTTTCACTTGGACCAAGCAGGCCTATTGGAAACCCAGGTCTCCTCATGACCATAGTGAAGGTGAGGATTTTACAGATGAGGAGCTTACACTATTCTTTAAAGAATTCGATGAGCTTGAAGCTAAATGGGGTATCAAATGGTCAAAGGTGTTTACGGCACATTTCGGTGAAGTGGGTAAACGTGTCATACCGTTCCTGAAGAAACGAGGCATAAAATATATGGGTATGCCTTATGCATTCGGTGTTCCCTATGGCAAATCTCCTCTTGGCCTAAAGCAAAGAATAGTTAGGAATTTAAGGCCCTTTGGAGGATACGGGGGAGTAGTGGACCATTATCCTGAGGATCCAGATTTATTTATAGCGGCGCCAAGCTATAGTGACATTCCTCCAACTATTTTGCAGATGCTGATGGAGAAGAATGTTGTAACCCCGGAGGGTCAGAAGTATGATTTCCTTTGGGAGACGGCTAGAGAAAAAGTGAATGTGAAACTTGGTGCATGGTACGCTGCATTCGGTATCAAGTTTTGTCTGAACATGCTGTCATTTGCTGTCCTCGTGACTCATGAACAGAATATTTCTGTTTTAGAAAACGAAGAATGGGATGCTCTTCTCACTTATGTTGACAGGTATACTTCAAATTACGAAAAAATATTCGCCAGTTGGGAACACATAGCAAGGTATGCTGAAAACCATCGCAACGTTAAGCTGGTATCGTCAACATACGACCCGGAAAAAGAAGAAGTTACTTGCCTCTTCGAAGGAGAAAGCAAAATGCCTCTGTTCTTACAAGTCTATACAGAGCAAGCAGGGGCTATTGTGCAAAGCTATAAAGAAATACCTTCATTCTGCGGAAAAATGATTCTAAAGTTCATCTCTTCAACCTTACTTTATAAGACAATCTAAGCTTTAAACAGATTGTAATTTGAAATCATTATATATGCCTTGCGTTTCTACTATCAAGTGGTTGGAGTGAAAGCACTTTAATATGGCCTGGTTTCTATGTTATCCTTAGAAAAATTTAAATTCCGTGTATAGATGAGGTAGATTATGCCGAAAGAGTTGGTAGCCTTAGGGCCCAGGAAACCTGCATTTTTAGAATATGCTGACAGACCGCTTAAAGAAGGCGAGCTTCGCATAAGAAGCATTTTCTCGGCTGAGAAGCATGGTACAACTTTAATACTTTACAGAGGAGAATCTCCATTCTCAAACAAATATTATGACTCGACGAATATGATTTTCGTAAGCAGAGCAGAGGAACAAGTAGGTTTCCCATTCCCTCTCGGGAATATGACAGTTGGTATTGTAGATGAGGTTTCACCGGGTGTTTCTAAATTTAAGTTGGGTGATAGAGTCTACGGTTATCTTCCTATTAGGGAAACCCACATCGTTTCTGAAAGGCAGGTTATGCTTGCTCCGGAAAATGTAAGTAATGAAGAACTGGTATGCATCGATCCGGCAACTGTTGCGCTAATGGCGGTTAGAGAAGGCCACATAAGACTGGGTGACCACGTGGCAATTTTTGGAATGGGGGCAATAGGGCTTCTTGCATTGCAAATGTGTAAGGCATCCAGTTGCTCATCTGTCATCGCGGTTGAACCGGTGGAGAAACGGCGTTGTCTTGCTGAAAAGTTTGGAGCAGATCATGTGATCGATCCGGCGAAAGTAGATGCTGGGATGAAGATTAGAGACTTAACGGGCGGAAAAGGTGTTGATGTTTCGCTCGAGATAAGCGGTAGCTATCAAGCACTACATCAAGCAATTAGGGCAACTAGATACGGAGGCAGTGTCATACCTGTTTCTTGGTATCATGGAGAAGCCCGTGGCCTTTATCTGGGTGAGGAATTTCATTTCAATAGGCTAGCATTAATATCTGGAGCTCGCGTGGAAAGCGAACCATATAGGGAGCATCCTCTCTGGAATAGGGAAAGGATTTACTCCACAGTAATGGAGCTTTTTGTTAAAAAGAAGCTGAATGTTCAAGGGATAATTGACCCTATTGTGAATTTTAACCAGGTGGTTGAAGCCTATAAGATGATAGATGAACGTCCCTGGGAATGTGTTAAGCTTGGAGTAACCTATGTTTAGAAACGCTCAATGGTTAATATGGTGAAAGAACGGTTCTCTCCCATGTAGGGAGTAGATAGTTTCAAGACTCTTCAGTGTGCTAATGCTAGCAGGGCCTGTCTCACTTTTAAAGCGTGTTTAACCAGCGTCGCGTTATTTGCCTTCTTTAACTGAAATCTCATTAAGTTACCACGTCTACTTCTTTAAAATCGGGCTCAGGGAAACTGGAATGTGTTTAAACTAAAGATTTATCTTAGGATTTTTCAACATAATATTGAAAAGAAATGGTGGGGAAAGCTGGAAAGGTTAAGCTAGGTTTTGTTCCGCTTCACAGAGATCCTTTCGACGAGGAGTGGGCTAAGACGCTGCGAAACAGGGCAATAGACGCGTTGTCTCGCCTAGAAAACCTGACTTTAATATTTCCTGATGAAAACCTCACTAAAAAGGGCCTGGTCAGAGATGACGCTGATGCTTCTAAAACCATCGAGCTTTTTAAAAGCCAGAAGATACATGGGTTAATATTGGGAACAATGACTTTTGGAGATGAAGTTGCCGGCTCTTCGATTGCCCACGCTCTACGAGTTCCAACACTAGTTTTCGGCACGAAAGAACCGCCGATATCGCGCGAAGGCTTTAGGAGTTCCGACTCGTTCTGCGGAACCCTTTCCCTAACCTCAGGGCTTTACAGGAGAAAAATACCTTTCGATTTCGCCGGCATTGTATTTCCAGAGGAAAAGCCTTTTTTAGAAAAGGTTAGAGTTTTCGCGAGAGCATGCTACGCAGTCAGAGCCTTCCTCGGAGCTAAGGTGGGTGTGTTCGGACCCAGACCAGAACGCTTCGAAACGTGTACTTACAATGAGGTGGCAATGATAAACAAGTTCAGACAGAGAGCGATACCTTATGACCTTACTGATATCATACTTGGCTTAAAGAAGGTTTCTGAAGATGACCCTGAGGTGAATAGAATTATTGATCAAATAAAATCTTATGCTGAAGTGAGAGAGACGCCCAGTGAGAATCTGCTGAAGATAGCGAGGCTTGAAGTTCTCCTAAAAAACATAGCTGAGAAGGACGGTTTGTCAGCATTGGGTTTCAGATGCTGGACCGAGATACAAGAGCTTTATGGGATATCAGTTTGCCATGTGCTAGGCAGGTTGACGGAGCAGGGGCTGGTCTCTGCTTGCGAATCAGATGTCTACGGAGCGCTGACTATGCTGATGCAGTATGGAGCAACCCTCGGAGAATCCGTGCCTCATTTTGTAGACTGGACTATTAGGCATCCGGAGAAAGAAGACCTCGTTCTCATGTGGCACTGTGGGAACGCGCCTCCTTCTCTGGCATGCACCGGCTGCGAATTAGCTGTAAGATATCATAGTATACTCTATAGGACAGTTGGTAAAGATAAATCGCAGGGAACTGCCGAGTTCAGGCTTAAACCTGGTCCAGTTACGGTCAACAGGCTGGTGGAGTATGATGGAGAATTCAAGATGCTGACTGTGAACGGCGAGGTTGTTGAGGAAGGGCCTTATACGAGAGGCTCATACAGCTGGGTTAGAATTAAAAACCTTGACGAAGTATACGGGATGCTTGTAAACGAGGGGTTCATACACCACGCAAGCATGATTCATGGAGATGTTTCTGGAGAGATAGAGAGCGCATGCAGATTTCTAGGAATAAAAGTGGTTAGGGCGTAAGCGTAAAGCAAGCAAGTTAATTCTTTTTCAGGATGAAGGGGCCTATTGTATACTGGCTTAGGCTCTAGGCAACACTTTTACATTATAAACCTCATTAAGGTGGAGGTACTGTAAACCTTAAGCCTGTGAGGAAAAGCATAAAAACTATATCAATAACACCCATATCGTTCACATGGCTTACCAGGATACGAAAAGCTTCGCGCTATACCAAGTATATGGGCAGATAATGATACTGATTCTTGCAGCCTTAAACACATATTACCCTCAGTATCTTACCTATACTTTCGTAGCGTTCATAGTAATCTCCTTAATCTTAACGTTTTCGAGAATGAGGTCCCAGTTGAAAGGGCCGTCTTTCGAACAGCTTAAGGAGATAAGGGGAAGCAAAAAGGTCTACGAGGAAGGAAGTGTCGAGGTTTCAAGGCTCATGGCGTCTGATGTGCAGCTCGCTCAGGAAATGAAACCCTTAGCAGTCTCCTCCTTCCTAAGCTTGTTTGCTATCATAATAATACTTGTCTGGTACCAAATGTACTTCAATTTTGCAGGCAGCTTGACGAGCGACCCGTCCCTGTCAGGCCCACTCAGGTTCCTGGTCTTCCTCGCTGGCTACGAGGTTCCTTATATCATGATGGCTGTTATAAGCTTTAGACAGAACAAGGCGTCGAAAAGCTTCGCGCAGATTCCTCGAAACTATGCTCTTTTCGAACGAGGGCTAGTTGGTCAGGGGGTTGTCATAAGGTCTCCGATGGACAACTATGAGGTCAAGCTTGACTCAAAAAGAAAATTTGTTGAAATAGTCAGTAAAGACGTGAAGAAGCCTACGCGGATCAGGCTCTACAGCTCAAATCCTGATGAACTTTTTAAGTTGATTAAGAAATATGGGTTTTCTAATCCTTAGATTCTGCTGTTAACACGTTTCAACTTATTTGGGGAGAGGCAGGCTGGTTGAAAAATTTCGCTTCATCAAAGGCGCATTCATGCTTTTCCAAGCCTAAGTGCGCGCTAACCGGCACCCTAATATTGTCGGAAAAATAAAATTTAGGAAACGTTGTCCGAGAAA
>JAWCMB010000087.1:4618-6938 GCA_038850115.1 Thermoproteota archaeon | reverse complement strand
CGATGTTAGTGTTTAAGAGGCCGTTCGCACCCTCAACCCTGTAAATATCCATGCCGGTGGCCCGGCCTATCCCCTTGTAAAGCAACCCTGCGGCAACGCATGCTGCGCTAAGGTCCCATTTCTCCCTGAAGCTAGTCATCCTCCTTTTAACCCCTGGGCTTCTCACCAGTATAGCGTTAGCCTCAGGAAGACCTTTCTCAGCCCTCATCCTGTTCAACTCGTGCCCACTCAACCTTTTAATCGACTCCACAGTTATGCTGTTAACCAGGTTGGCGAGCCTCCCAGCACCCTCCTTATCCTTAGCCTCCTCAACAGGCTGGCAGAGCAGAACCGGCTTACCTTCAGCATGCGGATCATTATCAGTAACCTCGTGAGACAATCCTTCGCCTGAAACAACCATGACGAACCTGTGCTCCGAAAGAGGCTGGAACCTTACTCTGAACCCGTGGAAGTCGCCAAGCTCCTCGTTAAGAAAATGCGTAAGCTGCCTCGTCTGCTCGCTGCCTATTCTCCCAGCCCGCCTGTCAACAACCACCGGGTAACTGTTCTCAACACTGACTGTCGCAAGGTTCCCCCTGAAGGCTATTTCACCCTCCTCCAGCTCAACACCCTCCCCCAAGGCTTCTATAGGCCCTCTTCCAAAATACTCTCTCTCAATATCGTACCCGAACATAACCAAGTGTGAAACATCGCTGCTAGGAGGAACGCCGGGAGCGATTATATCCATTAGGCCTTGAGACCCGTTTTCCTTAAGCCTCCTCAAGCCTCTCGAATCTGCTTTTTCAAGGGGAGTAAGCCCGTCGAGCTCCCTGTAAGCATGGTCTCCAAGCCCGTCCAGCACTATGAACAGTATTCTCTCAGGGTTCAACCCGTGGGGTTTATAATGGTGCTGGTGTTTAAACTTTGCTGGACGACGGTAGACGCGTTTAAAAACTAGGATGTAAGGCTTAACGAAGACGGGCAGTCTGATAGTACAGCAGTATCGGCAGGAACCATGCGAAACACAGCGTGATACCCAAAATTATGAAGGAATAGAATATCGCTGGAATATTATGATACCCGTATGCGAAAAGCAGGCTCAGCATTGAAGCAACAGCCAGCAGTAGAAGCAGCATCAACATTTTTTTACTATGCGTAGCGACTAATCCAGTTTTAGAGAAGGCCTCGATCAACAGGAAGATTGGGAAAACATAGATCAGGCCTATTAGAAACCATGCTGTCAAAACTGCTCCGAGCAATCCTATTTGAAGATAAAGGGAGAAGCATAATGATACCACTATGGCTGCCGGGAGAAACATGAATCTTAGAATAGACCATGCCGGCAGGTTCAGCAGGCTTCTCGATAGGTCCGCGTATGTGGGCGTAAGCCAGCTGAGAAACTCTGAGTCCAGCCCCCCTCTGCCTACGACCATACTCCTGAAGAAGTGCAGGGTCTCGACGAGGCTACGGAGCCCAGCGGCTTCTAAAACATCGCCAAGCACCCCCCGATTAAAGGCAGGACCGTCAGCATGTGCTGAAACCGTGTTCAGTAGGAGTATGAAGGCCAGCGCGGAGGCGAGCAGCATGTGCGTCCGTGCATTCATTTGAGTGGGGTTATTACGTACAGCCCTATCTTTTTAGTTTTTCCTAACAAGGATAATGGAAGATTTAAAAAACAGTTTAATAAGTGATTTTGGAGCCCTATGGAACAGGTAAGGATGGTTTCTCTGGACGTTACTGGAACACTTGTGGACGGAGGGTCCGTCAAACACTTCTGGGACCGGCTTATACCCGCGGCTTATGCTGCTGAGAACAACATTTCTTTCCAGGAAGCGTTTTCACACGTTGAGAGGAGATACAGCATGATAAGCCCGGATGACATCCGTTGGTACCTGCCTGAATACTGGCTTAGAGAGCTGAATATCAGCATGAGCTTCGAAAGGCTTCTTGAAGAACTAAGACCTAAGATTATTTTTTTCCCAGATGTAGAGCCTGTGATTACGAGGCTTTCCTCCGCATGCTTTTTAATAGTCTCTTCAAACCTTCCAAGCAGGCTTCTGCATTTCATCCTCGACGATTTTAAGGACTGTTTTTCAAAAGTTTTTTCCTCAGTGTCAACATACTCCCTGCCCCATAAGACTGCAGAATTCTACGCTAAAGTTTGTTCCGAAACAGGTTTTTCTCCGCACGAGGTTCTCCATGTTGGCGACAACAGGATCTATGACCTCCTGATACCGAGGATCATAGGCATGAAGAGCCTGATGATAAGAAGGTACAGCGACCCCAAGCAGGATTGCGAGGTTAATGGCTTGGAGCAGGTTTTAGACAGGGTTCTCGCCAA
>JAWCMB010000087.1:0-4608 GCA_038850115.1 Thermoproteota archaeon | reverse complement strand
AACCGGAGCTGAGCCTTTCTAACCCCTCTAAGATCTCGTTCAACCTCTTATACCTGTTCCTGCACCACTATGTAGAGCGATGTGAAAAACACGAGTCGCTCCCACGGATACTTGCAATGAATCCCCCTGGTCTTTTTAGCATATTGTTCGAGATCGAGTCAACACTCACGCTCATAAGAAACTCAGTAAACCAATAAGGCTTTAAAAGAGTTCGCTTCTTATAGCGCGCCATTAATCCCTAAATAGAATAAGGATTCTTTAGCGTGCGCGTAATCTGCTACCATCTAAGGCACTTGGAGTTTCTTCTCTATAGCAGGTATCTCTCCTCCTTTGTTCTTAAAGAAGGGTATCGCATTGATCTCAAGCAAGGTATGACCGTTTAGTTTTTAACCAACACTTAAATGCAAGTTCCCCCTCTTTCCAGCTTAATGAGACATGGTCGGCATAATGTAAACGATTGCTATTTCAATGAGAATTCTAACGAATTAATTCTTGGAAACTCGAAGATAGAAATAACGCTTGATGCGAAAACGGGCTGTATTAGTAGAATATTAAATAAGACTAGGAGCGTAGAATATCTAAGGGAAGAGAAGGATATTTATGAATCTTTTCGGATTATATATTCCTCCTGGCCTTGTCATGGAGCTGCTAAGAAAGACATTTGGAGCGCTGTCTATGGTACAGTAGTCAATAGTAGTATGCAAAAAGTTTCCAAATACCGCTTCACAAAGAGTGATAAAGGGTCTAAGCTTGAGATATCTTACAACAAGTTGCGTCTGGAAAAGAAAAAACTTAACGTCTCGTTGAGATTCACCGTTGAGTTAATGTCCGGGAAGGAAGAAACAATTTGGAGGATTTTCATAAATAATAATGATGATGGGACTGTAAGAGAAGTCAATTTCCCCTTCATTTCCGGGTTGAAAAGGTTTAACTGGCTGATCATGCCGAACCATGGAGGGGAAAGGCTTAGCGAACCGGTGTCGAAACTGTCGGATGAGACGCCGGTTGTGCACCTTGAATATCCTGCGCGGGCTTCAATGCAATGGTTTGATTACTGCTCGCCAACAGCAGGAATCTACATGGCCTCATATGACAAAAATCTTGAATACACGGAGTTTTATTTCGGCCGTGTGGGAAATGATAAGAATAATGTAGGCATGTGGGTTGTGAAGTATCCCTTCTTAGCATCAGGTGAATCCTGGGAATCCCCAGAGTATCGTGTTGGAATCCATTCGGGAGACTGGCATTGGGGGGCTGACAGGTATAGAGAATGGCTGGAAGAATGGGTTCCGAAACCGGAGGTTTCTAAATGGGTTGCGGAAACGACGGATATGGGGAGCATATGTGTAAAAAATACGAGAGAAGAAGTTGTTAATACTTATGATGATATTGTTCGAGCAGCCAAGGAGATGTCGGAAAAACATTGCAACGCGACAATAATGCTATGGGGCTGGTTTTACAACGGGCATGATACGTATTACCCGGATTATGTTCCAATACCAGACTTAGGCGGGGTTCAAGCATTCGTAGACGCCGTGAATAGGGTTCGTTGCTTCGGAATAGGCGTCAGCACTTATATTAATGGCAGGCTGAGTTGTACAGGGACTACTACTTATAAAAACTATGGGAAGAAATGGGCTGTTCTCGGTAAAACGCCGGGCCTAGGCGTAAACTCCTGCGACTTCTTCGAGCTCCACGAGAACTGGAATCCCGAATGGGGTAAACCGCAAGCCGGTGAAGGATGGTTTTCCGTAATGTGTCCCTCAGTAAAGGAATGGCAGGATCACATAGTGTCTCAAGCCATCCGCGTGATTAAAGATTACAATGTCGACGGAATATTCTTAGACCAGCCGGGCTCATATTATGCAGAGCTATGCTACAACAAGAATCATGGACACAAGAACCCGGCTACCGCATGGGGCCCAGGATATCTGGAAATATTCCGTCGAATCCGTGAAGAGACTAGAAAAATCAACCCTGAGTCATTCATCTACACCGAGGGGATGAACGATGTGTACGGGCAATACTTGGATTTTCATACGGACAAGCTTCCTCTTTGGGAGCCGATGAAGACTCATCCTGAAGCTGAAACGTTCGTCGAGATGTGGAGGTACACAGTGCCGTGGTATATTACAATGGGGGGAAACTATTCTTATCCGCCCTCTAAACACAGGATTTACGGGCTTAACTACCTTTTTGTCATGTGCCTCCGCCCCATAGCTTGCAGGCTTGAAGAAGACTTTTCAAGTGAGGAAAAAGATATGGTTGATGCTATTTTAAAGAAGATCAGGATGTTATGGGCGAAAGGAAAGGAGTTTTTCTTTTACGGACGCTACATGGATGATGTTGGCCTAAAAATCTCTAATAGCAAAATATTCGCCAAAACATATCTAAGCGAAGACGGAATACTGGTTGCCATGTGGAACACGTCTAGCAAGCCTGCATCATGCACGGTGTCTATTAATCTTTTACGCCTAGGTAAAGCTGAAACGAAAGTGGTTAAAATCGAATCCTTAAGTACGAATAAGCTCCTCTCCTGCAAAAGAGAACAAGACATCATTAAGGCTAAAACTAGGATAAACGCTAGAGACATAGATGCACTTATTATCAGAACCCAAAAATAGTAGATCTGAGATAACCTTAGTAAGTAAAGTCTTTGCTGCTCACCCACCGATACTCGTTAAGAATAAACACGTGCCATGTACTCTTTACGCACGCTACAAAGCCTACAAGCTTAGCACGTGTTCACATCTTCAAGTATACTTTGTCTTCTTCAATAAAAACCTCGTATTTCTTCAAGGGCTTTGCTGCTGGCCCAGCTTTAACCTCTCCAGTCAAAAGGTCGAATTTCGCCCCATGACAGGGGCATTGCGCTACTACCCCAAGGAGCTTGCCCTGCGAGATTAAGCAACCTTTATGAGTACACTTATTGCTAAAAGCAACAATCTTGCCATCCAGGTTCGCGATAAGGATGTCAATCTTATCGACTATAATCTCCATCATCGTACCGTCGCGTATTTTCGAAACCTCTGTTATGAATCTGAACTCAGACATGTAAAAAGCATTGTTGAAAGTTTTTTAACTCTTTCGGTTTTTTGAGAATAACACACTGTATTCTGACCTATTTATTGGAAACCCATGTGAATCTTAGTGCAACATGTAGCGTACGCTAATATGAAGAAATTTTTACCACGCGTTTTTAACTCCTGCTGAGAAACGAAGCTATTTCAGGCAAGCTCCCAGAGGAATGGAGAGCGCGCCATCATTCAGTCTTTATAATGTTTTTACTGTTCTTTAATAAAAAAGTATTGAATAGAGTTAAAAGAGTGTTGTGAAGAACCAGAACCTTTCCTCTGGGTATTTGCTATGGATTTCCATGGCTCTTTCCAGCATAATCCAAAGTTCTCTTACACATTTGTTAAAGATGCTGATCCACTCGTCGACTCTCCTATCTTCAATGGGATATGCGTGCTCGATGGCCTCCTGCACTATCTTCCTGTCTTCAGAATTTTCCCTATCCAGCAGATCTCCGCCGGCGAGCACTTTAATTTCATCCTTCACCTCCCTTAAATCAAGTATCTCACAGGGCCAGAAGACCCTTGAAGGACCAGCCTCATCCCAGCCACCCTCCTCGCCAACCTTATGGCATCTGGTCCTTATCCGGATCTTTTTTTGAAGCGCTCCTCTTTAGCGTGCCATACTTGGTAAAAGATGAAGGAACTCTACATAAGGGTAGGTGGCTCTAACAGGATTATGACGAGAGCAGAGTTGGATGATGTAAAAAGATGTAGCACGTGCTAAGAGAATTCCCTTAGCGCGCGCTCTTCCCCACCCCGAAGTATTGGGGGGAGTGCTGTTTATAATGCAATCCGTGTGACACCGATTTTCTGAATATTTTGAAGGGTTTTCAGCCCTGCGTGTTTATCGTGTATTCGCAGTACGGGTCTCCTTTTGCTATGCATTCGGTTTCTATGACTTTCGCTTCTTTCTCGAATATGCTTGCGAAGTATCCTGCTAGGACGCCTCTGGTGAAATGTCCGTAGGATGTTTCACTATCCTTGCCGGTTTCACACTCGAAGCTTTGGTAAATGTGGATGCAAGCCTCTCCTTTTTCAACGCTTAACCTCACAATATCCATTATCCCCCAGCCCAGTGTTTTAAGATAGATTTTCAGAAGCCCCGCTAGTTCTTCAGGCTTCTCTAAGCCTGTTTCCTCCCTGTAGGCCTGGCATGTCCTGTGTCCAATGGCGAAGCCCTGGTAGTATAGCATCGCCTCCCCAGCTGTGCCGAACTTTTCCCTAATCCCCTTAAACAGGGACTCATAGACTCTTCTCCTGAAGACTACTGCCCTCCTCCTTCCTACGACAAGCGGGAAGAAATATGTGTCTGAGAGCATTCCGTTCAGCATCGGAGTTATGAGGTGGGTGCTCTTAACGAAAGGCTGCTTCCTAGCGAGCCTCAAAAGCTCCTCTGGCGTAACGCTCGTGTTCGAGAAATCCAGAAAAACAATCGCCCTCATAAGGCCGTCATGTGGCTCAACATTGGAGAACTGGATGAACCTTATCGTGACACCAGCGTTCTCAGCAATCTCAGCAAGCCTACTGACAA
>JAWCMB010000086.1:3939-6978 GCA_038850115.1 Thermoproteota archaeon | reverse complement strand
GAAGGTGGAACGGAAACAATTTACCGGGAGCATGGTTGCATCTTCAAACTTAATATTTCAAAAGTTTTCTTCACGCCGCGGCTTTCAGCCGAAAGGATCAGGGTTGCCTCACTGGTTAAACCTGGAGAAGTTGTCTGCGACCTTTTCGCGGGAATAGGGCCCTTCAGCATAATTATTGCTAAGAAAAATCCCAGTGTAAGGGTTCATGCTTGCGACATAAACCCGCAGGCCTACCAATACCTTGTTGAGAAAATAAGGTTGAACAGGGTTGAAGACAGGGTTAATGCGTATCTCGGGGATGCTAGAGAACTATCCGAGAAGGATTTGAAAAACGTTGGGGACAGGATTATTATGAACCTGCCGATGAGTTCTGAAATGTATCTTGATGCGGCTAGAAACGCGCTTAAAAAACAGGGGGGCGTAGTGCATCTCCACATCTTCTTGGAAAAGGATACTGATCCTAATGAAAAGTATGCGAGTATTAAGGAATCGTTCAGGAGACTTGGCTGTGAAAGCAGACTCTTATCGTCGAGAAGGATAAGGGAGGTTGCTCCTTTCAAATACCACTGGGGGTTTGACGTTGAAGTTAAGCCGAAAAGCGTTGAGCCTTAAAATTTAATGCACACTAATCCTCTTCTTTTTCACTCTGTCTTTAATTTCTGTAATGAAACGGGATTGAGGCTGGGCCAATGAGCCTTTAGCTTCGAGTAGGCACTGCCTAGGTTTTACCCGTCTCTATCAGTAAAGCCTTGTTTAAGTCTATCTTTACAGTAACTTTCCTTCCAACCATTCCGGATATAGCTTGATACTGGGAAGAATCGTTTCCAGCGCATTCAATCATGCCTTGGCTTGTTTTCACGCGTGTAACCGTGTTTCTGCCTGCAAACATGCTGCTTGAAAGCTCACCATCCAACAGGCCTTCACCCTCCAAGCTTATTGAAGCGTCCTCTGGTCTGAATAGAACAGCTACTTTCCCAGCGGTCTTCGACCCATGCCACTTCATCTTAAACTCGCCTCCCGGGAAGACAAGCCTAATTGTTTCTGGATCTAAGTGTTCAGCACTGGTTTCAAGCCTATTGACGAACCCTAGGAACCTTGCGGTCTTCTCCGTAGGGGGCTTCGCGTACATTGTTTGCGCATCAGCGTAAGCGTCTATGGTGCCGTCAAACATTGTAGCTATAAAGTCTCCCATGGCGAATGCTTCAAGCTGGTCGTGAGTAACATATATTGTCGTAATGCCAAGCTTCCTCTGAATCATTCTTATCGTGCTGGATATCTCTGCCCTTAGTCCAGCATCCAGGGCAGTAAGGGGCTCGTCCAAGAGCAGCAGCTTAACCTCGGAGGCTATTGCCCTGCCTATTGCAACCCTTTGCTGCTGCCCCCTGCTGAGCTCGTGGGGCCGCCTCTCTTCAAGCCCAGAGAGTTCAACCATTTCCGTAACCTCCTTAACCCGTCTACTGATTTCCTCAGGCTTCTTGCCTCTGGCTTCCAAGGGGAATGCAATGTTCTCTCTTACTGTAAAGTTTGGGAATAATGCTGGGCTTTGAAAAACCATCCCAATGTTCCTCTGCCTTGGGGGGAGTTCAGTCACATCCTCTCCGTCGAAGAGAATTCTACCGGAATCCGGTTTGAGGAGCCCTGCGATTACTCGGAGCGTGGTTGTCTTACCACATCCACTGGGACCGAGGAGGGCAAGTGTTTTTCCAGATGGAATGCTGAAGCTGACACCCCTTAAAGCTTCGAAGCCTCCGAATTTTTTCCTTAGGTCCTGTACTTCAAGCTTCAAATCAGCCTCAGCCTCTCTTTTGAAAACTGTGACCCAGCTGTTTCCACGATGATTACGAGCATCGTAAGGAGCGAGGTTAGGGCTAACGCGAGGTTGAGTCTCCTGTAATCTATCAGCAGGTTAACGGCAACGGGTAGCGTCATCAGGTTAAGTGTGCTGAAGAATGTTGAGAACGTGAAGTCGCTTAAGGATGAGGAGAACGCCATTAGGAGCGACGCCACCACGGCCGGCATTATAAGAGGCATTTCAACCCTTACCAGCCTGAAGAAGGCTGTTGCACCATGGGCATCAGCAGCCTCACGGTATTCTTTAACCACCCTGCTCCAAGAAGCCTCGATAATTCTTGCTGCAAGCGGTACTACTACCGCCGACTGGCCTATGGTCATGAGGATCCAGCTTCCATAGAGCCTGGTGACGCCGAAGCCGTATGAAAGAAGTATTCCGAGGGCGAGGGATGAGCGGGACATGGTCAGGGGCAGCGCCATAAGTATGCTTACGATTTTCTCTAGAATCCCTCCTGAAAGCTTTGAAGACCATACTATTGCTACGGAAAGCAGGGTTGAAACGGCTGAGACGATTAACGCTATTGATAGACTTTGAAAGAGAACCTCGTTGAAGCTGAGGCCGAAGCCAAATTTGAAATCGTAAAGCTCTTTGAAAAGCCCTGGGAAGGAGCGGCCCGTCTCCAAAAACGGGCTGATAACCGGTATTGCAACCGGTGTAAGCTCGAAAACATAGATGAACGCCACGTAGGCGGCGAGAAGAATCCCGCTGGGGCTTGAAAAGAGTCTTGAAACAGGTTCCTCAACAGGACGGCTGGTTGAGAAAGGGGCATAGTATTTTTCCCTGAAAAGTATGATTATGATCGACACTAATAGTGTTAACAATAGTTGAAGCAGGGCTATGGATGATGAAACCGGCTTAAACTTGGTGGCGTATATCTCGACCTCAAGCGTTGTAAACCTTCCCCCCACAAGCATTGGTGTCGAATAGGTTATGAATGAGAATGCAAATACAAGAAGCGAGGCAGCACCCATGTAGGGTGTTAAAAAGTTTAAGTAAACGGTTTTAAAAACTCGTAGAGTCGAGCCTGAGAAAACTCTAGCCGCATCCACGAGGTCTTGATTCACCGAGGAGAAGCCCTGTTCGAGAATAAGCGTTGCCAGTGGAACATAGTATATTACGTGTGCAAGTACAACGGCCCAGATTGAATATAGGATTTTAACAACTGGTTCACCGGTTGCAAGCAGTTG
>JAWCMB010000086.1:0-3929 GCA_038850115.1 Thermoproteota archaeon | reverse complement strand
AAGCAGTTGAGAAAGGAGAGAGTTAATGATGCCTTTCTCTCCAAGCAGCACTATAAGGCCTTCCGCTATAGTGAAGCCGGGGACGAAGAAGGTTGTTAGCAAAACATACTCTAAGACCCTCTTCCCTTTAAACGAATACTTAGCTAAGAAGAATGCTACTGGTAAAGATAGGATGAGGGTTATTAGCGTGGAGAGGACGGCTTGTGCAAGAGTCCCGTAGAACAGCCTGTGAATGTAATCGTCGCTAAGAACGCTTATGAAATCGTTTTGGTTCACGTTGCCTATTAGAAATAACAGAGGTATTATGTAGAATAGGAAAAGGAATAGAAAGAATGGCGTGAGGATCAGAAGCCTCCTGGTTAGACTCATCCAGTTTTTACCTCTCTCCTCCACCTTTCAAGCCACTGTTCAACGTTTCCTGCAATCTCAACGTTAAAGGTTACTTTCTCTAAAGGTATCGGGGCATAGCTGAACAACTCGACGGAAGCCTTGGGATTAACAGGATACATGTATCCTTCAGGTGCAACAAGGTTCTGCCCCTCAATGCTTAAAACAAACTCTATGAACTTCTTAGCTATCTCAGGATGCTTAGCGTTCTTAACCAGAGCTATGCCCTCCCTGTAGACGAATCCCTCGACGGCCATGCTTGTAAGGTTAGGAGTCTCCTCGTAGCCCACGTCTGTGTTAAACATGGGTCCAATGGCAACCTCGCCGTTTTTCAAAGCTATTATGGACGAGGTCCAGCCTGAGGGGTGTGTTTTAACATTCTGTTCAAGCTGCTTCAGGAAGCTGAAGCCTCCTTCAACACCCTTAACCGACAGAACCCATACTAGGAATGATAAGCCGGTTCCACTTGAAGTCGGATCCTGGTAGAATACTAAACCCCTGTACTCAGGCTTAAGCAGGTCGTCAAGCCTCTCAGGCGGCGGGAGGCCTAGTCTAGCGATGATGCTACTGTTGTAAGTTATTATGACATAGCCCTTGTCCATAGGTATAACCGTGCCCGTGTGATCCCAGATTTCCTCCGCAGGTATCAGCGAAATGTTCTGGGGCCTATAGGGCTCTAAAACGCCCGCGTCTATCAGGGTCTTCGCATAGAATTCAGGAACACCCATTATTACGTCAGCCACAGGATTATCCTTCTCAAGGATAAGCTTGTTTGCAATCTCGATTGAACCCATGCCGTAGCTTACGAAGGTTACGTTCACATCGGGATGCCTGTTTTTAAACTCTCTTACAAAGGCTGTTGCGAGACCGGATATTCCTCTAGGCCCGTAAATTATCAGCGTGTCTTCAAGCCTAGGCTGGCTGAGTTGAAGATAAATTATTGAAGACGCTATGGCAAATACTGCAACCGCTATAGCCAGTATCGTCCTCCACCCTATTCTCATTTTTACCACCTCCTTTTATACGGGGCGGTAGGAGAAGGAGCGTCAGGTAGCTTCCCTCCGCCAGTATTACCTGGTTCAGGTTCGAAGGGTCGACCCCCATCAAGGGTCCTCTCAGCCGGGCTTCCCCAGCTCCCCCAGCTACCGCCGTTAAGCTTTCCCATGAAATAATCAGTTTATAAATGTTGCCTCTTTATTAACCCGAGAAAAAATTAAATAATGTTTACGGTTTACAAACGGGTTCCCGAGATCATGGTTAAAGTAAACTATCATATACACAGCACGTATAGCGACGGCCGAGCCACCATACTGGAGTATGTTGAGGGAGCCGTTAGAAAGGGTTTTCACGAGATCGCCTTTACTGAACACTTGGCGATACGGCCAGGGTCGATGAAAAAACTGTATTACTCTATAGATGCTTCTAAGATAGGGGATTATGTTGAGGAGGTTAGGGGAGCTGAGAAGAGTTTTAAAGGCTTAAAGGTTAAGGCTGGTTTGGAGGTTGACTACTTTCCAGGCTCGGAATCATTGCTTAAAGATATCTTTGGGAGTAATGATTTGGATTTCACTATGGTGAGCATCCATTGGATAGGCGAGTTTTGTCTAGACTGTGTAAAGTACAAGAAGGCTTTCGAGATCGCTGTTAAAGAGGAAGGCTTCGACAAGTTCTACTCGAAATACTTGAGGCTTCTCAGAGAGGCTGTGGAGTCCGGATTGTTCAACGTTATCGCACATTTCGACATCGCTAGGAACTGGGGTTTCAAAACCTCCAGTGATTTTAAGAGGGATGAGCTCACGATCCTGGAAAGAGCAGGTAATCTGGAAATGGCTGTCGAGGTTTCCAGCAAGGGTTTAAGAAACCCCATTAAAGAACCATATCCCACTCGAAGGATTTTAGAATACTGTGGTTCTCTACGTATACCGATAACACTGGGTACTGATGCTCACAGGTTGGATGAGATTGATGCAAACTATGATTCTATAGTTGAGTATGCTAGGTCCGCAGGCTACTCGGAGCTAGCCACGTTTAACAGGGGGAAGCTGACTTTCGTTTCCTTTTAAGCATTTCCGAACCATCGGCCTAAGCTACCTTCCGTCTTTCTGACCCTGTATTGTTCAGCCTCCTTAAGAACCTCCCTGTAACGCGGGTATTTGATTCTCATGATTGCCTCCTCTAAGCTTAGCCACTCGAAGCCCTCGTGCTCCCAAGATACTGAAACGGTTTTCCCCAAGGCTTCTCCGAGAAAGAGGACTAAGGTTTTGCTGACAAGCGTACCGTCATCTCTCCTATAATAGTAGTTTAAAACCTTCCTGAACCCAGGTATGACTCTAATTTTATCTATCCCGCTTTCCTCCTTCAATTCTCTTAACGCTGCTGTAAGTTCATCCTCGTCCTCCTCTATATTGCCCTTCGGAAAATCGAGCCTTCCTCCGACTTTTAGAAACAGGTATTTCACTCCATTATTTTCCTTTGTAAAAACTATGAAGCCGGCGGACTTCTCTTTAATCCGGGGGCTGGACAATAAGTTTTAACCCTGGCTTCTCTTTATAAGTGTTTTCGGGAAAAGCTTATCTCAAGGCTTTTAGTATGTTAACATGATGAGTCATGGAGAAGGAAGAGCTTTTAAAAATGCTTAACCATGCGCTCGAGCTCGAGCACGCGGCTTATGTGCAGTACCTTAGCCACGCTGAGCTGATAGACGGCGAGAACGCTGAACCGTTAATAGAGAGGCTTAAGGAAATCGCGAATGATGAGAAAACACATCAGGAGAAGTTCAGGTCCCTGATAGGCATGCTGGGGGGGACACCCAGCATGAGTATTGCAGAAACCCATCCGGCTAAAACAGTTAGAGAAATACTTGAGCAGAATCTGAAGGATGAGAAGGAGGCTGTTGACACTTATAGGAAGATATATGAGGCAGTAGTTAGAGGAAGAGGCAGAGGATACTATGATGTGCTTCTTGAACATGAAATAAGACACATTATAATGGATGAGCAGGAACATATAACTGAGCTAGAACTACTACTCGGAAAGTCAGGTGAAAGCTATTAAAAACATCCTATTTTTTTTAACTTATTGGAATATCCAGCTGGGGCTAGACTCCTCCTCTTCAGCTATGCTCCTTAATGCTTCCATGTCTGTAATATCCTTGACTGGTTTCATCAGCATTTCCTCCTCTTCAGGCGATGTTGAGAAGTTTGCCATGTATGTTTTCCCATTCAAGTATCTTAAGCGTCCCTTGACTTTTTCAGCTATCATTTTGTCAACCTCCTTAAAGTCTTCAGGCGGTAGCCTAAGCTTACCCCAAGGTTTTAAACCCATTACAAAGCCCCAGTCGTCGCAGAAGCTTTTAACGTAAACATGCAGAGGAATCGAGTTTCCAAAAACCCTTCTAACGGTCCAGAATATTCTCCTAAACTGACGGCTCTGGAATGCGGTTGCCTGAGTTATGAAGGTGCCGCCCGGCTTCAGAGCATTGTGAACCATCCTGTAAAACTCCTTAGAGTATAGTAGGACAGACGGCCCGCCCTCCACCGGGT
>JAWCMB010000085.1:425-7108 GCA_038850115.1 Thermoproteota archaeon | reverse complement strand
GAGACAAGACTTAAGATCTTCCTCCCCTTTACCCGGGGAGATGGAAGAATATTTCCTCGTGGCGGTTTCCAATCGAGAAAACCTGAATCTCTGTTTGGATTGGGCCATGGCAGGATTCCCGGATACCATAAACGGGGTCTGGGCCTATTGTGACATAAAGCTCGGAGACTTCGTAAGTTTCCTTTACGGTGCCAAGGCATACAACCTTTACCGGGTAGTCGGGAAAGAAGCAGTGAGGAACCCCCAAGACCTTCCTCCCCCTTGGAAACCCATCTTTTTCAAGCAGTCAGGCAAAACCTGTTATTTTCCCTTCCGACTCAAGCTGGAACTCATGCGGGTCTTCGAGGAACCATTAACCAGAAGGGAATTCGCCTACATCGCGGAAAACCTGCTTCAAAGAGGAGGGTATTGGAAAACGCACTTCCAAGCTGATCAGACCACTTTGCAGCAGGTCTCAGTAATGGGGAAGATAGGGAAGGAAGAAACTAAGCGAGAGCATATTATCCAAGCGGAACTTTTTCAGCCCAAGTTCTTGCGTGGCAGACAAAGGGTGGAAGGAACATATCCCTTCCGGGAGGTTATAGTTCAATCCATCCTCCGGCAGCACTTGTTAAGACCAGAAGTTCTGCGGGAATTATTGAATCGCTTGGGTATAGAGGAGGATGAGGAATTTGAGGTCTTGGGGGAGAAGGCGTTTGCGGAGGGATATGTGGATATCCTGATTAAAAATTCCCGTCCTATCGGAAAGAACATGATGGTGGCGGTGGAGGTCAAACTGGGTGCCGCTGGCAAGAAAGATGTGGAACAGCTGGAAAGATATGTGAAGGAGCTGGGGGAGGAGTGTAAGGGAGGAGTGCTGCTTGCGGAAAAGGTACCGAAGAGAATCACCTTGCCTGAGGGGGTTCATCTAGCAAAATACTCCTTTTCTACGGATCTATCGAGCTCGCGCACGTTTGAGGAGCTTCTTGAAAGTATCAAGCTGGAGTTCTAGAGGGTTATTGTCCGCCTATATTCACACCTTGGGCTTCTTAGCGTATGCTATCCTTAAAGCTATGATTGAGAAGAACCCATAAGCCTGAGTATGGATAATTTCACTTTCAGAGTCTGGGACAAAAATCGATACCAGTTGAAAAGCTTAAGGAGCAGGTTGAGGAGAAAGGGTTGACGCGCGCGCATTTGCCAGCATTTAACATATAATCTTAATGCTAGAAAACTAAGATATTTACTTGAAGACCTCGTCATAATGCTTGGCGATGAATCTTTTAACCACGTTGTATGCCCATAGTGCATGCTCCTTCGCAGGACGGTAATCCTCGTGGACAATCCTGTTCCTCAAATCCTTAAGGATCTCGAGCTCCTTGCGATCCTCAGGCTTCAAAACCCCCTCCTTATCCAGAATGTTGGCTAAAACGTCGAAGTAGAGCTTCTTCTCCTTCCTTAAACTCTCAATGGGTGCAACACCCTTTAAATCAATAACGAGCCTCTGCAAAACTAGCATGACGGCGTCAAACATGTCTACAATAACTGGGCCCCACTGAACCTTCTCACCTCTGAAATAGGACTCGGCGTCGGCAAACTTCTCTCTGACGCTCACCAAATATGGGTCGAGAACCTTCTCCTCCCTCGCAACCGGGGACTTGGGAGAGACCTTGAGGGACCTTCGGTAATAATAGTATAAGGGGAGAAAAGGAGGTAAGATGAAAAGCAAAAGAATAATGACGCTGGCTGAGAACAAACTTAAAGAATCCAAGCCAGACGGGTTCGCGGAAAAATAAGCAATAGCCACGAGAAGCCAGACTACTGCCCACAATATGAAAAACACGGTGTAAGCCTTAACCAGAACCCTAGGATGTTTAAGTCCCCACTTTAAAACTTTAAACGTCATCCTGTTTAAGCTTTTCAGGGTTTCTGTATTTAAGGTTTTAGCATATTAGAATAGACTAGAATTAGACGCATCATTTTTCTCACATTTTGATACAGCCAGCTATGGAGCATTGTAAATCTGTTATTGGTATTCTGCCACAAGCACGTGCTACACGTATGCTCGATACGGCCGGAAGCTGTGGAACAAATAAGCAGTCTTTCCCTGTTCCGTTTTTATTCGCTAGCGTTCACTGATTACTTGTGGCATATCTGAGTTCTAACCAGGTTTGAGCAGTATTGCGTTGAACGCTAATTACAAAGGTATTTAAGCACCAATATGCAGCATTAACCCAAGGGGAGATGAACCCTACTAGACCGGCAGCCGGGCTGATTGGGCAGGTTGTTCAAACATTGTTCAGCACGACTCATCTCTTAAGGAAACTGAGGATTTTCTTGAGGCTAAGGTTAGAAACAGAGTTGGGGTGAGCTGGATGAAAGAGGTTTTAATCTTATGCACTGGGTGGCATGGAGACTACTGGGAAAGCCGCAGGACAGTGTCCTACTCTAAAAAATCCGTGGAGCCGGTTCGACACTTGAAAAACGCTTTACCAGTAGCGGGGGTAGGAGTTTACATTAAATGGAGGGAGCGAGATTACAGCTCTCAACCCCCGTGTTTCCTAATGGTGAAAAACATAGGTGAGAACGAGAAGGGGGAACTGCAGCTAGACTTACAATTTGTTTCAAAAATAGAGGGGACAACAAGCCGCGAGTTTCTGAAGGAAATAGGAGGGTTTCAAGACCTGTTTTTCAGCATCCCTAAAGAGAAGGTTTTAGACGCTTTTAGAAAAATTGGCGTAAAGCCGCCGCTGGAGTGGGAGAGGCTGCTGGAGGAGAAGCCTAAGCCCTCGTGGTTAGACTGGGTGGGTAAGCGTTTCCACGATATTCTGCAGCCCATTTCCAACACTGAATATGAGGATAGGGTCGCGGATATTTTCAATGCATTAGGGTTTGAGGTTGAGCAGATCGGGTATAGGAGGGAGGGCGAGTACCCTGATGGAATCCTCTATTCAAAGGATTTCGCCATCGTTTACGACTGCAAAAACAGGTCTAACTATTTCATAGATGCGAGGGATAAGCGGGCCATGATAAAATACGTTCAATACGCTAAGAGAAGGATTGAGGAGCAGCGGGGGATTACGAGGGTTTATTTCGCGCTAGTCGCCCACTCATATGGCAATGTGGAGGGCGTGGGAGACATTGAGAAGGAAGCATCTACGAAAGGATTCCTGTTTACGAGCGAAGCCCTGCTCCACCTCTTGTTTAAAAAGATGTACCTAGGCAGGTTGTTCCTGCTCTCAGACTTCGAGGAGCTGATTTCAAGCCAAGTCATCACCGTTGAAAACATAGAGAAAGTCTACGGAAGATAGCATAGAAACTAGCGTGCTAAGCTTACCAGGTTTGTCAAAGCCTAAGATAGCGATCCATATGAGTGTTAAGATGTAATTTTCAACTTTACCCGTTTTCTTTTTTCACATTGGATTCGAGCCTTAAGCCAATTCTACAATTTTCATTTGAATTTTGATGGGAGGCACGGTTCCCAAGCATTTTTGCCTAGTCAACATGTTCCAATAATGTTTCGGAAAGAAGGCTTAAGTATGTACGAGCCGCTGTTGGTAAAGCGGTGTGGAACACATGGCTGGTAAGATAACTGTGATAGGCGCGGGCAGCCTGGTTTTTACCCCTAATATTCTCGCCGACATCGCGAAGTCAAGTGTTCTCGCCGGCTCTGAAGTCTGCCTCATGGATATTGATGAGGAGAGACTGGGTTTGATGGCTAGGCTTGCTGACAGAATAATAAGTGAAAGGAAGCCGGATATTACTGTTGACACGACCACGGATAGGGCTGAAGCCTTGAGGAACGCTGACTACGTGATCATTTCAATATCCGTGGGCACCGATGTTGAAAGGCTCGACGTTGAAATACCGGTGAAGCACGGCTTATACGCGCCTGTTGGGGACACGACTGGGCCGCAGGGTTTTGCAAGAGCGCTTAGACACATCCCGGTTATGGTTGATATCGCTAAGGATGTTGAGAAAATCTGTCCGGGTGCTTACGTGCTTAACGTGACGAACCCGGTGACCGCGTTGTGCACAGCCATGCTTAAAGCCTCGAGGATAAACGTCGTCGGGCTTTGCGTCGGAATATACTCGGCGAAAAGCTTCATCGCCAGGCTTCTAAACGTGGATCCTGAGGCTGTGAGCGTTATCGCAGGAGGGATAAACCACTTCACATGGATTAAAGAGATGTTTGTTAGGGGAGAGAACGCTTACCCGAGGTTTCGAGAAGCCTGGGAGAACGCTAAGAAGAAATACAGTAAAACTGAGATGCTTGAAAAGTTTAGAGGCCACTACGTGTCCCTGCTCTTATACGATAAGTTTGGGCTCCTCCCCTCCCCGTCGGACTCTCACGTAGCTGAATTCCTACCCTTCTTTATAAGGGAGGATAGGGCGTGCGGCGCCTCCTATGGTTTAACGCTGTACCCGGAGGGGACGATATACGATTCCAAGTGGCGTGAGGAAGCCTGGTCGCAGCTGGTTAAATTGGCGGTTGGCGGGGCCCCGTTGGACGAGCTTTTCGCGAGAACGTTCACGGAGGAGACGCTTGTAATCAGGGTGCTTGAAAGCCTATCCTCTAGACGCAACGATTTCTATGAGGCGGTGAACGTTCCGAACATGGGGTCTATTCCTGATGTTCCGGGTAGCGCTGTGGTTGAGGTCCCTGGGGTTGTCGGCAGTATTGGGGTTAAGCCTGTTCAAGTGGGCCCGCTTCCGGAGGCGATCACGATGTTTCTGAGACAGCAGCTTACGCACGTAGGCTTAACGGTTGAAGCGGCTTTAACCGGGGACCGTGGGCTTGCGCTGCAAGCATTGCTGACGCATCCTTCAACGCCGACTCTGGAGGCTGCTGAAAACATTCTTGACGACTTAATGCGTTACGAGGCTAAGTATCTTCCGCAGTTTAAAGGCTAACAGCCTATGGGGTAGTCTGCCAGACGCCTCCAAGCCTCCAAAACCGTCTCGATGCTTTCCCAGGGAGTGTCTGGAAATATTTGGTCTATCGCCGACAATATGAATCCGCCTCCGGGCGCGAGTGTTTCAACAGCCTCCGCCACCGCCTTCTCGATTTCCCCTCTGGACCATTGTGTTAACGCAACTGAGGAGTTTAAGCCTCCCCATATGCATATCCTGTCTCCAATCTGCTTCTTAACCTCAGGCAGCTTCGCCCCGCCTTGAACAGGGTCTACACCGTAGAGAACATCCACCCCCTCCTCTTTAAAGAAGCCTAGGAGAGGCATTATGCCCATGGACATTATGTAGCAGAACCTTAGCCCATGCCTGTGAACCTGGTCAGCCAGCCTTTTAACATAGGGTAGAATAAACCTCCTGTAGAGCCTCGGCGGCCAGAAGTCAGCGTTCTCATACCATCCGCGGTGAACAACGAGGTCCACCATCCCAGTCTCCACGGCTAGCCGTATATACCTAGTGTCCCATTCAAATATCACGTCCAGCATTCTCTGGATAAACTCCGGCTTCAAATAGGCGGCTTTAACAGTGTTTTCAAGACCGTAGAGCCAGTATAACGCGTCCGCGCCGACGACTCCGCCCTCAACCCCGTTTTCAGAGGTCATGCCTGCTTCAACCAGGACGCCGTGCTTATCCGCGAAGCTTTTGACCCTGTCGGCTTCCTGAAGAAAAGCATGGAGCTCCCTGTCTGAAGGCTCGGCGAGAAGCGTGGATAGAGCGTCTAAATCCTCCTCTTTTTCAACGAGAAACTTTACGGAGCGGGCCCTCGGAACAACGAAATCCGTGAAGAGGGGAATATCGTCGCCATGCGGCCAATCGGGTGTTTGACGCACAACACGCTTGAGAACACCCTTAGCCGTATGGTACTCTTTCACGATTAAAGGGTATTTTTCTCCAGCCGGGTGAATCTTGCTAACCCTGGTTTCAACCTCCGGGTTGAGTGAAACAGGAACCTTCAAAGTGACAGTGTCATCTATCCCCAGCTTCAACAGTTTGAGGACGCGTTCAAACTCGCTGCGCCAACAATCGTCTTTATCCACCAGGTAGGGCCGCTCCCACCATTTGAAGCATAATGGAACATGGTCAGGCTCCCTTAGGCTCATAGCTGTTAAGAGGCGCTCCTTTGAACTCAGCTCCATCCTCAACGTAAATGCCTCGAACAAGATTTAGGAAAGACCGTTTAAAACTTTTAACTAAACTCCAGAGTTTACATTTAGACTGAGCGAATCCTCCTGCTCTCCATTACACCGTACGGAAGCCGGAAGCCTGCGCCGAGAAAGGGCATGCGGCAAAATGAAGACTTATAGGTTGCATTTGAAACGAGAATTAGCTTGTGAAACGCTCCATCATCGTCCTCATACTGTTTCTCCGTAATATTTTTAGTCACAAGGATCCTCAGGGAAAATGTTCCGCTCGAATACCGTGCGCTTTATTCACGGCTTAAGTAGAGCCTAGACGACTATGAAAAGCATTTAGACTCAAGCCCATATGGGGCTGGTGAAATCTGCGAGAGTGAACGGAATAGAATATGTCTCGCCCTTCTGGAGCACGTACTTCTTCGCCCATGTCGACTATAATTGGAACACTGCCCGGCTATCCTACGGTGAGTCAAGCGAGATGGTGAACAGGGAAGCTGTTAAGAACATCTTGGCTGGAAAACCCTCTTCAACAGGCGAATTCTACAGGGAGCTGATGAAGCCTCAGGATTAAGATGCTGTCGGCTGATTCCAAAACCT
>JAWCMB010000085.1:0-415 GCA_038850115.1 Thermoproteota archaeon | reverse complement strand
TTCGTTAAGGCCCTGGTTTCCCTTCTCTCGATCTCGTCTCTCCCTGAAGCGTAAGTTACTTGTATCAGCTGCTTAATCCTTAAAGCGCACGCTAGGAAAAGGGAGGATAGAAATAGGATGGGTGAAGAACGCTTTTTCAACGGAAGCTTTATACTCCACGTTTGAAGTATTAAGGTGGATTGAGGAGAAAACGTATGGTGCCTGTTATTCTAATCCCTGTAGCTATTCTGGTTTCAATAGTCTTAGCGGCTTTTCTGTTTCAACCATCCGGGAAGTCTTTGGTGGAGGAACTTTATTCAGTTGAACTGTCCCGGGGGGAAGTGGCTTTCATCCATCTCGGCTATAGTGGCGTGATTCTTAGAACCCGGAATTTCACAATAGGCATTGATATTGCCAATCTGTTGAGCGAGAATGA
>JAWCMB010000084.1:0-7114 GCA_038850115.1 Thermoproteota archaeon | reverse complement strand
GACGTTAGCTTCGAGCAGGAGTATTGGATGATTGCTCTAGGAATTCTAGCGACCGCTGCCGTCGGTTATCTTGCCCTGGGAAAAGTAAGGAAATACATTGTTAAACAGAGTTTCTATAAGTTTGCCTACTATTGTCTGCCGGTTGGAGCCATTAACATCCTTTTAAGCATCCTGAAAATTTTTTAACAAAACAGGTTGTTAACCTCTGGTCACGGTTGAAAAATAGTTTTAAATAAGGGCGCTTCGAAAAAGCCTCCAGCAACACCCTGAAAAGAGGGAAACAAGAATTGGGCTTTGAACACGAAGAGGGGAAGCGGATCATATTCCGTTTCGTAGAGGATAATCCTGAGTACACAATATTGAGCGATTCAGATTTAGATGGTATTTTCGCAGCCTCAATAATCGCAAGGGCTTTAGGCAGTGATTTTTCAAGGATCCATTATCCTAAGCCCAGTGAGATCGACACCCTGAAAGTCTCGAGAAGCATACTCATAGAGCTCCCTTTAAGTAAAGGCTTGACCTATGTCGGCAGCAACGTTTTGCTGGATCATCACGGTCCAGCACCGCTAATAGCGTTTTACAACGGCCCCAGGAAAACAAGGGAAATATTGTTTAATAGCGGGATTAGAAGCGTTTCAAGGCTTGTTTTCGAAGTTTTCAAAGACCTCTTGGAATTAAACGATGAGGGCATAAGGATGCTGGAGGCTGTTGACGAGATTGATTCTGGAAACATTGTTTCAGAGCTGGCTGTAAAGATGAATAAAGCATTCCTTTTGAACAGTATGAGGGAAGATGTTAGAAGCAGACTCACACGCATGGTTTACGAGAGGGACTGGAACAGTATTCTGAACTGGGTTGAAAGCGAGATAGGCAGATGGAACATAGTTGAGAACAAGATTGAGAAGCTTAGAAGCACCATAGGTAAAACAGGCAGCATCACATACTTCACATACGATGTTACTGACCAGCTTGAAGCTGCCGCCAGAAGAATGCTTATGTTTGAACTGCAGGAGAATGAAAAAGTGGTTGTCTGCGTAGGCTTGAGAAAGGGTAAACCGGTCTCTGCAACTATAGCTGCACGCAACTTAGACCTAAGCAGGGTTTACACTGAGCTATTGAAACACAATGGTGTGAAGGCAGGGGGGAGGGCAAACATAGGCGGCATACAGTTTAAGCAAGAGATTATGCTTGACGATGTGTTAAACCTTATTAGGATGGCTGTGGAAGGAGAGGGCTGATTATTTCCTGTTCAAAACGTTGTATTCAGAATGCTTGCTTAAAAGATATGCTTCAGCCTCCATCCTGTGCTTCATCCTTCCAATATCCCTCCAGAAGACTCCCCCAGGTATCCTGTACGCCAACACTTTCTTACCGTCTTTAATCATCAGCCTGATTGTGTCCGTTATCCAGTATTCTCCAGCTGGCGAAACAGGGGTCCTCCTAATATAGGAGAATACTTCGCGCGTGAAAACCAGTGGGCCAGAGTTAACTGCAAACATGTCGTCAACCTTCGCCTCCTCCGCCTCCTCCGCGGTGGCCTTCTCCAGAATATCGATTACTCTCTCACCTTCGGTTCGAACAATACCGTAATCCTTATACTCTTTCATCATGTAGATCCCCATGGTGACATCAGCCTTCTCCCTCATGTGGAGCCCAATCTCGCTTTTCAGGAAATCATACGGGTGGAAAAAAGAGTCGCCGTAGATCACTATGAAGTCATCATTAACCCATTCCTCGGCAACCTGTATCGCCTTGGCGGTGCCCTTTTTCTCCTCCTTCTCACCCAGGTCTTGGTAGAGGTAGGAGAGAGCAATGTTAAACCTGCAGCCGTCCCTAAGATACTCGAATATCTGCCACTTGCCCTCCCCGAGCACTATGAAAGCCTTCCTCACCCCGGCTTCTGCAAGGGCCTTCACGTTATACTCTATCACGGGACTGTCTCCGATGAGTGACATCTCCTTGTTTATTGCGTTAGAATAGGGCCGCATCCTAGTACCCTTTCCCGCTGCCAAGATTAACCCAATCATCCTTAAGCATGACCGGTTTTCAATACTTAAGAGTTTTGCGTTAGGCCTAATAGACCCTTATAGACTCGGATCCTAAGATTATTAGGCGGGTTCCCTACTTTTTTAAAAAAGCTTAATTAGTGCCATTGACATACATATGTTTAAATCCAGCGATGGCTTCCACAGAGGGAGAGAGCCGTATTACTTTAGAAGGAGGATCTAAAGAGTTTGAAAAGCTTCAGGAGGAGCTTGGTGAATACGGCTTAACTGATAATGAGGCTAAGGTTTTCATACATCTTTTAAAGATGGGGCCAATGAAGGCCAGTGAAATAGGCTTATCGTTAGGCATCTCCAGGACGGAGGTGTATAACATATTGACAAGCCTCCAGAACAAGGGTATTATAGAAGCTAGCCTAGATCGTCCAGCTAGATTCTCAGCAATAGGCTTTGAAAAGGCACTTGATATTCTGATAGAGGCGGAGAGGAGAAGGATAATGACGATGGAGAAGAGCAAGGAGGAGCTCATGGAAATGTGGAAGATGGTTCGTGTACCTTCTAAAATAGAGGAGCAAGAGAAGCTTCAGCTTTTGAAAGGCATAGAACAGATTTATGCTAGGCTTTCAGACATGCTGGATGAGGCTAAGGAGGAGGTTAACATAGTGGCCTTCAGGACGGAGCTCGTCCGAGCGTATAATGCCGGAATTCTGCAGAAGCTTCGCAACCTGAGTAAGGATAATGTTCGCATCCAAATACTTACACACGGTATTTTAGGCACGTCGAGCATCACGTCATTCCTTAAAAAACATGCTGAGGTTATAGAGGTTAAGACAATGAGTATTTCAGCACCATGCTTTGTAATCGTAGACAATAAGCAGCTTCTCCTTTTTACCAAGCCGCCGGGTATAAGCCGAGCTGAGAGGAAGGAGGCCACGGCGATCTGGACCAATAGCGAGGCCTTAGTGCAGTCACTCAAGAAGCTGTTTAGAAGCATGATGCAGCCTGAGGAGGTTTCGGCAAGGATGCTTCCCGTCGAACAGGAGTTGAAAATGAGAGAGGAGGAGTATGCTTCTTTCAAGAAACAGCTTTCGCAATACCTTTCAATCGTTGGGCTGCAGGTCGAGGAAGACATGAAAATAACCGGTAAATCCGGGATTACACATGTTTTTGACATAGGTGTTTTAAACGGGGATAAGCCGATTGTGTGCGATATTGTTTTCGACGTGACTGATGTTTCCGTCACATCCATAGTTGGATTCTACACTAAGAAGAATGATGTTGAAGACATGATTAACGGGTCAACTCTAATAGTTAAGCCGAAGCTGACTGCGGATGCGAGACAGCTGGCCAGCTTCTACGGAATTAGGGTGGTTGAGCTTCAGCCTTAAGGATTGTTCAACGAATTCTTTATTCTGTTCGGCTAGTGAAGCAAGATGTTTAAGGATAGCGTTTTCAAGGGGCTGACTAAGAGGGAGGCGGAGGACCTTGTAAATGCGGTTAAGCATGACAAGTACTGGAGGCTTAGCCCTGGAAACAGGGAATTCATATGCGTCGTAGCGCTGTCAAGGGCGAGGGTAAAGTCTAGACGAGGAAGATATGCGAGGGCAACGCATTTCGGCAGGGTGGAGGTTTCTAGGGATGCAGCCAACTTTTGCAGGAAATGGAGAATTCTTCTCGTGGACACTAGGAGAATGCTTGCAGTATCTGTTTTAACTTGGAGAGCGTTCAACATGATTGTTTCAAAAGGGCTTGGCTCAGAGGTCTGTGCCATGCTGCTGGCCGGCAGGATTCCCTCCTACTTGAACACAAGCATCGTGCTAGATCTCCAGAAAACATCTTGGTGATTGGTTAACCATAGTGCTTTAGACTTTTTTCAAAAGGGACTCGTAAAGACTTACGATACTACTCCAGTCGTACTTGGAAGCATTGCCAACGCATGTCTGCCTCATATCCCTCCCCATAGCCTCTAGGGTTTTTTCAGCGATTTTCTCAGGCGAAACAGGGCATATGAAACCGTTTAAACCGTCTTCAACTAGGCTGCATGCAGCATTCCTCTCATGCCTAACCGTTATAACAGGCAGGCCGCATGCGTTTGCTTCTAAGACAACGATTCCAAAACCCTCCCTTGTCGAAGGAAGTATAAACACCTTCGAAGACTTCATGCAAGATATTACCTCGTCATGATCTGCAAGAAACCCTTTAAACACAATGTTCCCCCTTACTCCAAGCTGTTCGGAAAGGCTTACGAGGGCATGTTTCTCCGGCCCGTCGCCTATTATCACGCACTTAATGTCTGGAACACTATCCTTCAGAATCCTTACGGCCCTAATAATCAAGTCAACGTTCTTCTCTTTCACCAGCCTGCCTGCGAAAACCAGGTCTGACTCCTCGTCACTCTTTTGGACTCTCGCTATATGCTCAAAGTCTATTCCATTAGGAATCAACTCGGCATTAACACCAACACTCTCCAAGCTTTTTCTCGTCACGTCTGATACAGCAATATGCGTGCGTGTAAGCTTCAAGACAGCCCTTTCAACAGCCCAGCCTGCAAGCCCCTTTGAACCTAGGTATTCAAACCAGTAGCTACCCCAGAGCTCATGCCAAGTCACTGCCATGCATGCTCCCGTCGTCATGGATCGGATCTTGGAGGAGAAGCAGGAGAAATATGGGAATGCCTGAACATCTATGAAGTCAACCTCATGCTTTAAGCCGGAAAGCAGCTTAAGCCCAAAGTACAACGCTTCACTTATCGAGCGCTTTCCATTAACGTAAAGAGGCCTCCCGCCTCCAACCCCGTGGAGCAGAATACCGTTGAGACTCCTTTCCCCACCACTCCACCATTCCAAGCTGAACCAGTGTACTTCATGCCTGCGGGACAGCCTTCTCCCAAGCTCGTAGATTCTTCTCTCCACTCCTCCTTTAACCCATGGATACACTGCGTCATAAACGAAGGCGATCCTCATGGCGGCCTACCGCTTCCAATAATGTCAAAGCAGACAACGTGTTTAAAAGAGTTGCTTGAAAAAGGGTTTCATCGAGTATTCGGGGACGATGATGCCTGACCCCTTTCTAGGAAGGCCTTGATCTTCCTTACTCTCGTGCAGAAAGAGCATGTTTCACCTGAAGCGAGGAAGCCGCATGAAGAGCAGGGCTTCAACTCCTGAATAGTTACGGCTCCACAGTTTTGAAGCATCTCAGCCAGCTTCGTCAACGATGAGAAGTAAAGGAGCTTCTGGCTCTGCCTCCTAGCTAGGATTTCAATCGTCTTTCTGAACCTTTCAATGTTCACCTTCCTCCCAATAGGGCATTTCTCAGATAGAAAAGGGATGCCTTTGAGAAGGGCGTACTCTGCTATCATTCTCTCAGGAACCCTGCAGAAAGGCCTACCTTTAGCAACAAGATTCCCATTCTTTGGAAGATACGTTTTAAACCTGGCGAGCTCCTCGAACCCGGCGTTCAAAACAGACTTAAACATTCTAACTAAGAAATCCTCAAGGTGATGAGCAGTAAGAATAATGTCAGCATCGAGTTCGAAGGCAATCCTATTCAAAAGATATCGTTTAAAGCAGCCGCAGACGCTGCAAACCTTCGGGTAGATCCTTCTCGCATCCAAGATTGTGAAGCCAAGCTCCCTCTCCAGGTTGAAAACCACGAGATGAAGGCCAGCCCTCTCAGCCTGCATCCTTGCGAAACGCTCAGAGGCCTCTGAGAAGCCGCCTATGCCGAGATTCAGATGAATAGGGATAACCTCCTTATCCGGATAGCTCTCCGTGAAAACGTGAAGAAGACTCCCACTATCCTTCCCACCTGAGAGGGCGACAGCAGCCCTCCGGAAAACAGGGTATTTCTCAACCTCCGTTAAAACCCGTCTCCTAACAATCTCCTCTACCCTACTACTCATAAGCGAGGTATTCGCATGGATTAAGATTAAAGAGTTTTCCTGAAGAAATATTAGAATCCGCGTTAAGTTTTTAAACACCCGGTGGAAGCCTCTAAAGGAAAAAATGACAGTAAAAGTAGGTATTAACGGGTTTGGAAGAATCGGTAGACTGTTCTACAGGGCAGCTCTTGAAGACCCGGACTATGGTGAAGCTTTCGAAGTGGTTGCGATAAACGACATAGCTGACACTAAGACCAACGCCCACCTGTTGAAATACGACTCTATCCACGGCCCCTTGAAAAACAAGGTTGAAGTCGGAGAAAACGTTATAAAAGTAGATGGTAGGGAGCTTAAAGTCCTAATGCAGAAAGACCCGGCGCTAATACCTTGGAAAGATTATGGTGTGGACATAGTTATAGAGTCCACTGGGCTTTTCACTGATAGGGAGAATGCGAGCAAACACTTTCAGGGTGGAGCCAAGAAAGTCATCATATCTGCCCCGGCGAAAAAACCCGACATAACGATAGTCATCGGGGTAAACCATGAAATGTACGACCCTGCTAAACACCATATTGTATCAATGGCGTCGTGCACAACAAACTCGCTGGCGCCAATGCTGAAAGTCCTCCTGAAAAACTTCGGAGTAGTAAGGGGATTAATGACGACAATACACGCATATACAAATGATCAGAGAACACTTGACCTCGTGCATAAAGACTTGAGGAGAGCAAGAGCAGCAGCCCTTTCAATAATACCCACAACAACCGGGGCAGCAATAGCAATAGGTGAAGTAATACCTGAGCTGAAAGGCAAGCTTGATGGAATAGCGTTGAGAGTGCCTGTGCCAGATGTCTCACTGACCGACCTCACCTGCGAAATAGAGAAAGAAGCATCAGTCGAGGAGATTAATGCAGCGTTCAAAGAGGCATCGGAAACGTATTTGAAAGGCATATTGCAATACGTCGACGAACCGCTTGTCTCCGTGGACTTCTTGCACAACAGCCACTCATCAATATTCTCAGCGCTGGATACACGAGTGATCCCGCCAGGAGGAAAAGGAAGATTTATAAAAATATTTTCTTGGTATGATAATGAGTGGGGTTTCAGCGTCCGTCTTGTAGACCTAGTGACATTCATGGGTTCAAAACTTTAGGCTAAACACCTCTATTTCTAACTATTCCTGTATTTATCTGAAAACAAAACCTTTTTAGTCAGCCTTAGGCAGTGGTTT
>JAWCMB010000083.1:0-7192 GCA_038850115.1 Thermoproteota archaeon | reverse complement strand
CGTGTATTGTTACTATGTCAACTTCAACCTTAGCCATTTCTTCAATAAACCATTCCGGCTTGTCTACCATTAAATGCGTTTCCAAGGGTAGTTTCGTCTCTTTTCTAATGCATTTAACTACAGGTGGGCCTATAGTCATGTTAGGCACAAAGTGCCCATCCATTACATCGATATGAATTAAATCAACATCGGCTGATTCCACTTTCTTTATAGCCTCCGCCAGCCTGGCAAAATCGGCAGATAAAATTGAGGATGCAATCTTAACTCTCAACCAGACCCCTCCTGTAAATACATTTCCTTTTGACTCAAACAGTAGAATATTGAAAAACCAGTTAATATGTTTTTATGAGACCCCCATAAGCATGTTATGAGCCAGTAAAACGTTTCTAAGGGTGCGCACGCTTATTATTACGTCAACTTGACTATTACTTGGTTTTCCAATGCTAAAGCTTTAATAGCACCCCATCCAAAGTTTCAACCGCGTTGCCTGATAAGCAGGAAATCGTGAACGAGAAACCTAAGAAATCTGTTTCCACTCTTTCAAAGCTTAAGAGTATTTTTATGATCCTCATAAATCCTCGAACGGCGCTTCTTCGCATTAAAGATTCACCCATTATAATTCTTATGTTTATTATCCCTTTGATTCTGATAGGATTAAAATCTCTACAATTCTATACGCTCCTAAAGGTTAAGTTGGCTGTTCCACCAGTGTTTTTCACCCAGCAGATGGACTCTCTTTTAAACACCCTGTTCTTCGATACTGTAAAGTATTATTCAAGTTTCATTTTTTTCGGATTTTTAATGGCCTTAATAATTTTCATGGTTGGAACTTGGAGAGGAGGCTTAGGAGGCTGGAGAAACGGAATGTCGGCAATAGGCTACGTGTATATGCCAAATGCTGTAGGGCTAGCAATAATTACAGTGCTTTTACTCTCGCTTCCCACTGTTCAAACGAGCGTCGTAACGACTATTGGAAATCCAAATGTGTCCAAAGCAGGAACAAATATAGCTGTCAATATGAAAAATTATACGGGCGAGGATGCTAACTTAACGATAGCAATTTATGCAGAATACAAAATTCCCTTGAGTGCAAATAAAAGTGAGGGAGGAATAATAACGAGAGAAACTGTTCTTAACGGCTTGATAGATTTCACATACACCTTTAAGACACTTACAGGGTTTAATATAACTACTCAAACTGTTAGATTGGATAATATAAGCATAAGCCATACTACTCCAATAGTTGTGGATAAGGTGGAATTCAATAGAGATGAAAACTGTACTGACAACTGTATAAGGAAGCTTATGGTTAACATGGTTCTTTTTCTGAACAACACATACACTTCTCCTGTTCCAGAAAACATGTCTATACCATACATTATAACTCTGAATGTCTATAAAGCTGACTCCAGTATGGAAACCCATGTTGTCTCATCGAGCTTTTATACCGAGATTATGCAGTTTCCAGATTTCCAGCCTCTCTCTAATACTATGAGTAGTTACAATCTACTCATGACATTTATAACTATAGTTGTAAATGTATGGCATTTCTTCCTTTTTGCTAACGCCGTAAAAATAATACATGATTTCGGTTGGAGTAAATCTTTAATTTTCACAGGCGCCTACATAGTCAGTCGTTTATTCATTGGATTCGGGATTTAATTCAAAATAGTTTTCACAATTTTAAGCTATTTGGTGAAAAGCCTATATAGAGGCTATAAGATTAACCATTGGATGCAGAGAAACATTTGGGAGCTTCCGCCTGAGGAGGTATTCTATGAGTTAAAGACTACTCCTCAGGGACTCAGCAAGGAGGAGGCGGATAGGAGGCTTAGGGAGTACGGTTTAAACGAGGCCGCAACAGGTAAAAGACTATCCTCCTTACTTCTTTTTCTCTCTCAGTTTAGAAGCCCTCTCGTCTACATACTGGTGTTCGCAACCCTTATAGCAGCATTGGCGGGGGAGCTGACAGACGCCCTTATAATCCTCATCATCGTCATTGTAAACTCTCTAATCGGCTTCATCCTAGAAAGAAGATCCGGGAAAGCCCTTGAAAAACTAAGGAGATACGTCAGGTATAGCGTGAAAGTTATAAGGGACGGTAAGAAAATAGTAATAGATTCCACCCAGCTTGTGCCCGGGGATCTTGTAGAGCTTACAGTCGGCGACATAGTCCCGGCAGACATAAGACTAGTCTCATGTGAAAGCTTCACAACAAACGAGTCGACGTTAACGGGCGAGTCACTGCCTGTCGAAAAAACCTCCAGCCCGATTAAGGCTAAGCCCATTCCTCAAGAGCTTTTGAACCTCGTCTTCATGGGCACCAGCATTATCTCCGGCACAGCAATGGGGGTGGTTGTCTCAACCGGAAAACAGACATTCTTCGGAAGGGCTGTGAAATATCTTGCTGAAGAAGCGGGTGAAACAGAATTCTCTAGAAGCATTACAAGATTCAGCAGGTTTCTGGTGGAAATAGTCGCGGTGATGACGGCATTCGTCTTCGCAGCCAACGCGCTTCTCCAGAGGCCATTGATAGACTCTTTGCTTTTCGCACTGGCTCTTGCAGTGGGAATAACCCCTGAGGCGCTTCCATTCGTAATAACGGTAAGCCTTTCAATGGGTTCTCTAAAAATGGCTAGGAAGAGGGTCATAGTCAAGAGACTGGATTCTATCGAGGACATAGGCAATATGGATGTTTTGTGTACTGATAAAACAGGCACTCTAACCGAGAACGTGATTACTGTTGAAAACTATTTTACCGTTGACAATAGGCCTTCTGAAACAGTTATCGAGCTTGCAGCAGTAGCATGTGACATAACGGTTCAAAGAGGGAAAGCAGTAGGCAACCCTATAGATTCAGCGATCTACAACCATATTCTTAAAAAATTTGGACACGGCAGGGTTGCAGCGTATAAGCGGATACAGCTTATTCCATTCGACTTTTCAAGAAGGAGGATGAGCGTGGTGGTTGAGAAGGATGGGAAATATCTTTTGGTTTGCAAAGGGGCACCGGAGTCAGTGATTTCAGCGTGTAAAGACGTGCATGTTTCAGATTCTAGTGAGCCGATTTCAAGCCTTGAGGAGAATCTTAAAGAAATATATTCAAGCTGGAGCAGGTCCGGCTACAGGGTTATAGGGGTAGGGGTAAAGGAGCTGTCTGAAGAGGAATTGAAACCTGGTAAGAAGTTTTCTCCGGAGGATGAAAACGGTTTAACCTTCATAGGTTTCGTAACGTTTCTCGACCCACCGAAGAAAGACGCTATCAAGGCGATGGCCGCGTTCAGGAGGCTAAGGATTGACCTTAAGATTATAAGCGGCGACGACCCGAATGTTACTGCAGAAGTCTGCAGGTCAGTCGGCCTCCAGATAGAGGGAGGCAGGGTGATTACTGGGAGCGAGCTTGAGGGAATGGATGGGGAACAGTTGAAAGAGGTTGTTGAAAAACATAATGTTTTCGCGCGTGTCACGCCTGAACAAAAGGTCGAGGTAATAAAGGCGCTTAGAGAAAACGGCCACGCGGTTGGTTTTCTGGGGGACGGGGTGAATGACGCGCCAGCGCTAAGGATTTCAGACGTAGGCATATCGGTGGATACTGCTGTAGATGTGGCTAAGGATGCTGCCGACATCATCCTGCTTCAAAAAAGGCTCGGCGTGATAGCGAACGGTGTAATCGAGGGAAGGAGAATATTCGGCAACACCATAAAGTACGTTCTGAACACGTTGAGCGCGAACTTCGGAAACATGCTTACTGTAGCGTTCGCATCTGTATTACTCCCTTTCATCCCGCTCCTCCCAACGCAGGTTCTTCTCCTAAACCTTCTTTCAGATGCACCTCTTCTAATGATATCAACGGATAATGTTGACAAAGAGTATTTGAAGTCGCCGAAAAGATGGAACATAAGGTTCCTTTCAGAAGCGATGATGTTCTTCGGCCTAATAAGCACCATGTTCGACCTTCTGACAATGCAGGCCCTCCGCATACTCCTGCAACTCCACTACGACCTGAACTCTGAAATTTTCCAGGCGCTTTTCAGAACAGGATGGTTTCTCGAATCAGTGCTCTCAGAAATGTTCGTGACTTTTTCAATAAGGACTCACCTGCCTTTTTACCGTTCTAAGCCGAGCGGCTGGCTGGTTGGCACGACTGAAATAGTCTTCCTAGCGGTGATCTTCATATTTTACTCTCCTGTTGGAGAAGCCTTCAGATTTACAGCACCCCCCGCCTATCTCTTAGCTATAGTTGCAATGATCCTGGTTTCCTACTTCATCCTGCTGGAGCTGGTTAAGAAGCCTTTCTTCAGGAGACACAGGTTTGGAGGCCTCTCGCCCGAGGTGCTCATTGAGGTTAAGAAGCTTAGGGGAAGAAGAGGCGCGATAATGAGGAAGCTCAAGAGACTGCAGCAGTTAAGGGAATCCGGTGGGATCACTGAGGATGCGTATCTAACGCTTAGCAGCGGATTAGAGGAGGATTTAATACAGGTAAACGAGAGGCTGAAAGAACTGTTGAAAGGCTAACTGAACGCACTTTTCTGTAAAACTGGCTCCGAAAGGTTGTCAAGCCGGGACGCTATTAGTCCCATAAGCTCATCCAAGCCTTTACGCAGCTTTGCTGACGCTAGGCAGTAAGGCAGGTCGTGAATAAGAGGATACGCTCTGTCAATCTTCAACTTTACTTCCTCACTGCCAGCTGCAAGGTCACACTTATTGAAAACTATTAGTATTCTCTCATCCTTAACCTTGAGGCTTCTAAGAATATCCAGACAAGTCTTAATCCTTAGAAGCATAAGGTCTGAAGGATCGCTTATATCCACGGTAAGCATTACAAGGTCTGAGAGCCTTATGTCGTCGAGCGTTATGCTGAAGGAAGCGATCAGCCGGGGGTCAAGGTCTACGACAAACCCTATCGTGTCAACCAGAAAAACCTCAAGCTTCCTATGAGGAAGCAGGTAGTATTTGCTGGTTAGCGTTGTGAAAGGCCTTGGACTGACAGGTTTACTGAGGTTTGTAAGAGCGTTGAAGAGCGTTGTTTTTCCAGCATTATAATAGCCGGTTATGCAAACCGTAGGTACGCCCATCTCCCTCCTTCTTTTAAGCTGGGAAAGCTTTTCAAGCCTCCTCTTCTCAATCTCCGCCTGAATAATTGATCTCCTTTTCAGAAGGCTTGCAACAGTCTCGTGATAAGCATACTCTCCGAGGCTCCTTGGACCAGGATGTTCCCTACCCGTCTTGAATCTTATCGACGCCAGCAGCTTCTGATAGGGGATTTCCTTCAAGAGCCTGGCGAGCCTTATCTGAAGCTTGGAAAGCCTGTCTGAAGAGGAAATGTCAAAAATCCTGAGCGTCAAGTCATATCTGTCCAACACTTCTACACCCAATATCTTTTCAAGATTATACTTTTGCTTACTGGTCAACACGTTGTAGAAGATTATGCTTTCAACACTGTTTTCAGCAGCCTGCTGCCTCACCTCCTCCAGCTTGCCTCTTCCAAGCATGAATGCAACATTCTCCTTGGGGCTAACCTGTATTGTTGAACCGGCAACACTGTAGCCGGCTGCAATACTCAGCTCCCTCAGCTCGCCAAGCCTAATCCTGTATAGGTGATGATCGTGAGGATCCGTCTTAACCATGCAGAGCCAAGCTCTCAAGCCGCCGTTTTCAATTAGTTTTAAACATCCCTTCTAATAAGCTTTAAAGCCACGGTTCCACACGTCTTATGGATGAACATGCCTAAGATCATGCGTTCACCAGAGCTTAACCAGTTGCTTCCACCCGGGCTGATCGACAGGGCGGACTATAAGACTATAGACTGGGAGAAAGACTTGACACCATTCTGCGCAAGATCTCCACGATAGAGAGATGTCTACCAGTTGAAAGCATAATCGACTTCGGTGCCATGTGGGAGGTGGACGGCCTGTATTCGAGGGTTTGCTGCAAGAGGTTTAAAATAGCTCGGGTAACAATGGTTGACAAGTACGTGTCGGAAAACGGGATGCGAAATCCTCGCGTAAGGAATGGTATAGACTTTAGAAAGGGAGATTTTTCAGATGAGGAGTTCGTGTCAACTCTGGAAGAGCCCTACGACCTTGCGTTAGCATACGATGTTCTCCCCACCAGATGGATTTAATACACATCCTAAACCTGATGCTGTTGAAGACGAGCAGGTTCTTCTTGATTTCGCAGCCCATACTGCCTGAGAAAACCATGCCGTTCCGCAAAAGCCTAGTCCTGCTTTCAGGCTCAACGGCTTACAGTCTGATCCCTTTTTAGAGAAGAATGGACTGAGGAAACAGATTACTGGGCTAATTTTTCAGACGCCGCTGTAACGGATACGAGCCACTGGATCTGCTTGTTTACAAAGAGTTTTGGCGAGGCTGGTTGCCTAAATCCTCGAAATGGAGAATATGCGGCTTAATTTTTAAAAGAGTCAGCAGCCAGCACGAGGCGAATAAAAAAAGTTAACCATCAATAGGCTGATATTCGGTTATTGCAATCAGCATGAGCTTGCTTAGTATTCAATCAGCAACGCTTCATAGAGCCCAAGCTTCGGCAATACGAATCGTAAGAACCCTTCCCCGAAGGACCATTCTAGGGGTTTTTCGAGAGTAAGCGCCTTAACTGCTCGAGGCTCCTCCTCAGACCTTATCTTGAAGGAAATATTCTCCACCGGGAAAACCCTGTTGAAAGGCCTTCTGAGAGCATACGTAAAATTCACTAGGTGAAGCATACGGTAGTTCCTCCCTTTGAAAACAGTTATTTCAACAGTCTCAGGAGCATCAGCCTCAAAGTCGCGCACGCTCCCACCGGCCCATTTAACCGAGTTCTCTATTATCCTAAGGTAGTCGGGAAACCCGTTATTCCAGTATTGTCCCGCAAACGTGCATGGGAAGTAGACAGCCCTGCCCCTTCCAAACTCTGACGCTACGATCGTTGGAAAACCTGTCTCAGGAGTAAGATCCCCGTATCTGGCTGGAGCAGGCTCCAGCTGTAGGCAGACCGGTAATCCTTGGGAGACAGTAGTTTGAATGACGAATTCCGGGCTTGGAAGTATTCTAAGGCCTTCAGGAGTGGTCTTAAACTGGGGCACGCCTGCAACCAGTGCGTGATCCTTCTTAATAACCATGTAGTCCCATCTTAAAGGCCCCATAACACTTCCCCCTACTGAGACTCCGAAGACGTCGAAGAGAGCCGGGGG
>JAWCMB010000082.1:6647-7235 GCA_038850115.1 Thermoproteota archaeon | reverse complement strand
TTCCCCAGCAACTTCTTTCAAGTCGGTGTTCAGGAGCATACTACTGCGACTATTGCAGGAGCAGCATCAATCCAGGGCGTCGTTTCCTTCTTCGTCGACTTCGGGGTTTTCGGCGTTGACGAGACCTATAATCAGCACAGGCTCAACGATATTAACCGTACGAGCCTTAAGGTTGTGGTTACGCACTGTGGCTTAAACGTCGGCGAAGACGGTAAGACGCACCACTGCATTGATTACGTAGGGGTTTTCAGGAACCTTTACGGCTTCAGGGTGATAGTGCCCGCTGACGCTAATCAGACTGACAGGGCTACGAGATTCATCGCGTCGACACCCGGCAACTTCCTGCTGGCCGTAGGAAGGTCGAAGCTGCCAATAATAACTGACGAGGCTGGTAAAGAAGTGTTTGGGGAAAACTATGTGTTCAAATACGGTAGGGCGGAGGTTTTGAGAAGCGGCAGGGATGCTGCAATATTCACCATGGGCTCAATAGCTCACAAGGCCGTCTCAGCCTGGGAGAGACTGAGGGATAAGGGTGTCAACGTTATGGTGGTTAATGTTTCCTGTCCCCTAGAGGTTGACGAGAAGGTA
>JAWCMB010000082.1:0-6637 GCA_038850115.1 Thermoproteota archaeon | reverse complement strand
CAGGCAGGATTATAACCTATGAGGATCATAATGTTAACACCGGGCTTGGGGCATCTGTATTGCAGGCTGTTGCTGAGCGTGGCTACAGTGTTAGAATAAAACGGTTGGGCATTAGTGAATACGGTGCCTCCGGGGCGTTCGAAGACCTTTACAGAATGGCAGGATTGGATGAGGGTTCGCTGGTCGACGCTGTTATGAAGCTTGTCCGCGACTAAGCAAACGGAGGTTGCAGGGTAGAAGAACGAGTATCCCAGACCTTTAGGGGCTTTGCAGAAGCCGGTTGGCAGATGGCTCGTGAACCGTTCTGTCGCCGTTAAGAATAAATGTTTCTTCTCGTTTCCTATACAGGTGTATGAAGGTTCAGGACCTGGTGTGTTTCATACCGGTGGGTGGTCAAGCTAAAAGGTTGAGACCGCTGTCCCACGATGTTTCTAAGCCCTGTGTAAGATTTCTTAACAGGCCTCTGATCGAATTTTCAATGATCACCTTGGCTGAGCAGGGCGTTAGAAATTTCATATTCGGGGAAATGGGCTATACGAATTATGCTAATCTTTTCGACCAGTATGGGGAAGGTATTGGTTTCTCCGCCAAATATAGGATTGAGCCTAGAGCCCACATTAAGCACCAGCCTAATCTGGATGACCTTGGAAGCGCCGACTCATACCGGATAAACATGGATTACTACGATATTCGAAAACCTGTGATTGTGGTGCAGGGTGACAACCTGTTTAACATGAATCTGGAAGACTTAGTCAGAAAACACGAGGAGAGAAATGCTGTAATGAGCATCGCACTGACGAAGGTGGAGGACGTAGAAGAGTATGGTATTGCAGACCTTGGAGAGGATTCTAGGATTAAGCGCTTCGTGGAAAAGCCTAGGCCAGAGCAAGCACCAAGTAAGCTTGCAAACGCCGGAATATACCTTTTGTCTCCGGAGCTGAGAAGCATAGTGAGCAGCGAAGAGGTGCTGAGGATTAGGAATGAGAGAAAGAGGCTTGATTTCGGATACGACTTAATCCCGTATCTTGTGGATAATGGTTTTCCGGTTTACGGTTACGAAATCCCGGTTTGGTTTGATGTAGGTTCTCCTGAAAGATATTTGGAGGCAATGGTTAACGTTCTCAGAGGGGCATTGGACGTTAGAATAACCGAGGAAAGAATTGTTCCGGGTAGGAATATCTGGGTTCAGGGGTATAGCGAAGAATCGATAAAAAGGAGGGAGGAAATCGTTAAAAAATACAGGGAGAACAGGCTCGGCTTAGAGGGTGCCGTGTTAATCGGGAGGCATACTAGAATAGGTGACTATTCTACAATCACCGATTCTTCGATAGATAATTTCTGCATTATAGGTGAGCATGCATCTATTGAGAGATCTGCAATTATGGATGCTGCAAAAATCGGTGACTATGCGCACATAGCTGATAGCATTATAGGGAGAAAGGTCGTAATCGAATCCTCGCAGGCAAACCCTACTATTATAGAGTCCTTTTCAACCATCGGAAACTCTGTCAGGATACGTGAGGGTTGCAGGCTAATAAACACGCGGGTGAACCCGGGTCTAATTCTGCCTCCCGGGATGATTTATAAAAACAAGTTTCTCCAAACCTACGAGGATGTTGTTAGAATGGCGGAGTAAGAACGTAACCCCAGCCGCATCTCAGCATGTTTTAACAGGTTATTGTCCCGAATGACTACTTATACTACGCTGAAACTTTCTTATTTGACTAGCGACTCGTATATCTTGATAGTCTGCTGAGCCACCTTGTCCCAGGTGAAGTAGTTTAAAACTCTCTTCCTGCCGTTTTCACCCATCTTAAGCGCTTTTTCTTTATCCGACAGTATCAGGTTGACACCCCAAGCTATGTCTGCAGGATCATTGCCATTTATGTGCACACCGTTTTGGTCGGGCCCGCTACTCATCACCTGCTCCCTAAACCCGCATACTCCACTCGCGCCAACGACGATCGGCTTCTTCATCGCCATCGCCTCAAGCGAAACTATTCCAAATGGCTCGTAAATGCTTGGAAACACGCACAGGTCCGCTGCCGCATAATGCAGGATGCGTTCGTTCTCCGGTATAAACTCATACCTATAGTAAACGTTGTTTGAAAGCCCTAGGCGGCTCGTCAACTCCTCAATGTCTTTCTGTTCTTCTCCTCTTCCAAGTATCACTAACCTCGTATTGGGATGCTCCTTGAGGATCAGGGGCATTGCTTGAATCAGGTTTCTAACGCCCTTAACCCAGGTCAACCTACCGATGAAGAGCAGCATGTTCTCTCCCCTACTTATGTTATACTTGCTTCTAACTGCCTCTATATCTTCAGGCCTGCATTTATCAGGATTGTAAACATTAGCATCAACACCATTCCAGACTACGCTTATCTTATCCTCAGGCCAACCGTGTTTAACCAGGTCTTCTTTCATCGCATGGCTTACTGTAATTATCCTTTCCGCCATTGAAGCAGCCTTCTCCTCTAAGTATTTTATCACTTGAGAACCGTTTCCAGTCCTACCCCATTCCGTTGAATGCACGTGGAAAACCATTGGTATGGTTGTGTGTTTTCTCGATATTAATGCCCCTATGCAGCTTAGCCAGTCATGAAACGAGATTATGTCGATTCTAGTCTCCCTAATCTCCGAAACAAGGTCTGATGCAGTCATCACGTTGTAGACGAAAATATCGCTGAAGAACCTTATGTAGGTACCCCAGTGCTTAAGATCCTCTGTCACTATAGGGGCGAAAACGTCGCTCGCATCCACCGACGGGTATCTTCTAATTTCAACGCCTCCCGCTATTTCTCTCAATTGAGTTGCCCCTCTGTGCATAGTGAAAACAGTAACATCATGCCCTAGCTTCACGAATTCCTTTGTAATGTACTGAGCGTATGTTCCAAGCCCCCCCACAAGATATGGTGGGTATTCGTATACCATGAACGCTATCTTCATAGGGGTGTTCTTCACTAAACATGTAAGTATCCTTTATATGTTTTTAACTTCTCAAGATTTATGTAGTCGTCCAGAGACGTATCCATTATGATTAACCCGCCTTTCGACGAGATGGAAAGCGAGGTAAGGTTCGACGATTTCACGGGCAGGATAGTTATAGTTGCAAGAGGAAGACGGAAAAGACCTCACTTCTACCGGGAGGAATTGAAAGAGGATAATAAGGAGTGCCCCTTCTGCCCTGGTCGTGAGAGCCAGACTCCGAAGGCAAGTCTTCTATACGTGTTAGAGGGTGGTCAAAACATTGTGAAGACCTTTGATGAGAACGGGCTTAGGAGAAGCGACTGGTCTGTTAGAGTTTTCCCCAACATGTTTCCCGCACTTAACACTAGGGTGAGATCCTTCAGGCAAGGATCCTTTAACCCGTATGGTTATCACGAGGTTGTTGTTGAGAATCCGAATCATCTCTGGAGCTACGAGACAGCTGAGCCTAGAAGCATCGAGCTGCCTCTACTAGCACTACTGGATAGGGGAAGATTTATGGAGTCTGACGAGAATGTAAAGTATGTTACAATCTTCAAGAATCACGGTAAGGAGGCTGGAGCCTCCATTGCGCATCCTCACTATCAGATTGTAGGTAGCTCATTTGTTCCCCCCTTAGTCTCAAAAGAGTTAGAGTCGTTCTCAAGGATTACACAGGTTCATGGTAAATGCTATTTTTGTACGTTGAACACTGAGGCTCAGGAAGACGGGCGGCTCGTGTCCGCTGGTGAACACTTTACGCTTTTAACTCCTTTTACAAGCATTTTTCCATATGAGTGCTGGATTGTGCCGAAGCATCATGTTGGCTCTTTCCTTGAATCCAGCGAGGAAGAGATCAGGGATCTTGCGTTAATACTTAAGGAGCTTTTTTCCGCCTACAAAAGAGTACTGGGCAATTTTCCATTCAACATGGTTTTTCGTTCAAGACCAGTGGATTACGGGGATTTTCACTGGCATATCGAGGTATATCCGCGTGTTGCTATACACGCCGGCTTTGAGCTCGGCTCAGGCGCGTACATAAACGTCATAGCACCAGAGGAGGCTGCTTTTCAACTGCGTCAGGCTCTTCATGGCTCTAATAATGTTTAAGCTGCTTTCTTCTTTAGGAATTTCCTGTTGTACATTCTTCGAACTCTAAGCTCAAAATCTAGCAGTGCCTCCATCGTATTGTTGTATGCGTTCAATGGATTGGGGTATGGGTTAAAATAACTGTGGACCTCGCCGGCACCTCCTGTTTTAGTACTTAAATAATAGTAATAGTCGCTGGTTGTAAACCGTCTCCATAGCTCCAGAGCATCACTGTCCCCGACAGCCTTTACTATGGGCTCTAAGGCTTTAATTCTTTCGAAAAGAAAAATTTGCATAGGGTTCTGTAACCATGCTGTCAAGTCTTTTTCCTCATCAGCCCAAGACACAGTCCCGCCGAGCTCAAAAACATCTATCTCGTCCTTTGCATCGAAACGCTCAACTACCTCGCTTGGAAGCATGAAACAAAGGTTCTGGTATTCAAGTACTTTCTCAGGGAGGGCTCTTAGAAAATCGAATATGCCGGTCTCCTTCCAATGGTGTTCCCCGAAGGTTTCATAGTCCATGAATATGTTGATACAATCTCCAGGTGTGGCGGCAAGCCAAGACGCGTATTTTTCAGCAGTCAAGGGATACTGTTCCCACCTGGTTGACGAGAACCTGAAGCCTATGTCGTCAGTGAGCCGGTAGTTTCTAAGCAGCAGCCTCAAGCCAGATGCCCCTTTTGGAGAGTAAACGTAGTTCGGAGACCTCCAGCCAAGAACCCTTTCAACGCCTTCGGTGAAAATAGCCTTAAAACCCATTTTTTCAACTGTTCTGGCTATTGAATTATTGTAGATCAGTTCAGTGTTTTCGAAGACGCAGGGTTTTTGGTTAAATTCCTCGCTTACAGCATCCACATGTTTTTCCACCTGCTCTATAAACTCAGGCCTGTCCTCCGAGTAGAGGCTTACAAGCGAGTGGTAATATGTCTGCGCTAAAAATTCAACCCTACCGGTGTTCGAGAGGTCCTTAAAGGCTTGAAGTACTCTTTCATCGTATTGTCTAGCCTGTTCTATGAAGAGCCCACTCAAGCTGAAAGCAACCCTAAGCCCCCTGTTGTCAGACTTCTGCCTGTCAATAAGGTTGAGCAAGACTTCACTAGCCGGCAGGTAGCATCTTTCCGAGACTCTTTTGAATATCTGTTTGTTAAGCTCCTCGTCAAAATATATCTTCTCAAGGTCTCTGAACCTTACTATTTGCTTTGAAGCCATCCGCTCCGTTATCTTTTGCCTTATTCTGTAAGGCTGATGGGCTTCGAAGCATAAGACCACTCCTTTCATCATTAATACGGGACGAGAAGATTTTATTTAAGCTTAAATGAAGCTTAAATGCTTAAATAGAACGCCTGAAAGAAAGATGTATTGGATGGCTGAACTAGGTGCTTATGAGGATACTGACATAAAGATACTTCTGCAGCTTCATAACTTGGCGGCAGTGGATCCAGGAAAAGCTGTGGAGGCTGAGGATGTTGCCAAGATCCTCATGATAAAACCCGAGGAATTGACTCATAGGCTGTTTGATCTTGTTAGTAGGGGCTACGTAGCATCTCTTCAAGATAAGGTTGGCAAGAAGAAGTTTCATCTGACAGGTCTGGGCGTGATAAAGATAGAGTCTCTATTCTCGTGATACTTAGCATTGAGGATTGTTCTACTTACTACAGAATTCCCTCCGCGTATAATAGGTGAACTTTCGAACATAGTTGTTTTCACTGCGAAGTTTCTTTTGAATAAAGGGTTCGATGTTAATGTGGTGGCTTTTGACGACTGGAAAAGCGGATTTGAAGCGAAATGGGGCATAAAGGTATACTACATTTCCAATAAGGTTAGGTCCCACGTAAACCCCTTTACTTGGGCATCAAGCTTAAGCTGCGAATATTCGAGAATTCTGTCTGACCTGCTGTGGGAACAGCCGGGTTTTGACATAATTCATGCGTTCGAATGGAGTTCTGCTTTGCCGTTGATCTCATTGAAGGAGGCTGTTACAATTCCCTACGTGCAGAGTTTCCTATCGTTGGAGGAGCTAAGGTCTCATACCAGCCTCTCTCTTCTAGGCCAGACTATTAAATGGGTTGAGTCTTTCTCCGCGAGTCTTGCAGATTCTATAGTGGCACATTCAGAGACAACCTATAGCATGATTAGAGCATTATACCCTTGGTGTATTAGCAAGCTGCATCTGATAGATTTTAATGATATGAACGCTGCTGAAGAATTAATTAGAATTTACAAGGAGGTTTCTGAGAAACATGAGTAGGCTAAGGGTTCTCATGCTGTCCTGGGAGTACCCTCCACGTGTAATCGGAGGATTAGCCACCCATGTCAAGCATCTTACGGAGGAGCTGCGAAACATCGGTGTAGAAATAATCTTGCTTACGTGTAATTATCCCGGGGCTCCTGAGACGGAGAGGCTTGGAAACATGACCGTGAAAAGGGTTGAATCATATACTGCGCCGACATCGGACTTCGCATCCTGGGTTCTCCTTATGAACCTCACTATGGAGCGCGAGGCTGTGAAAGCAGTCAAGGAGTTGGGCGGCGTTGATCTTGTTCACGCGCATGACTGGCTCGTGGCTAAGCCAGCAATATCA
>JAWCMB010000081.1:0-7308 GCA_038850115.1 Thermoproteota archaeon | reverse complement strand
CGTTTGACCTTCCTCCCAACCCTATGACGGCTCGTCTTAAAGCCCTAGCCTCCACATCCATGCAATAGGGCCATTCGATTGACAGGGGGTCGATGCTTAAAGGATTTCCGTGAAGTATGCTAGCATCTATGGCTGCTGCACAAAGGTTATGGGCAATCTCCACGGCTGGTATGTCTCCCGTGAAATTAAGATTAATCCTGTCCATAGGTAAGACTTGCGAGTAGCCGCCGCCAGTTGCACCGCCTTTTATTCCAAAGGTAACGCCCTTAGATGGTTCGCGCAGAGTGTTAATAGCCTTTAAACCCCTTTCATAGAAGGCCTGGCCTAAACCTATTGAAACGGTTGTTTTCCCCTCGCCGAGGGGGGTGGGCGTGATTGCCGTTACGATAATCAGTTTGCCACGAGGCCTATCCTTCAGCCTGTTGAGAATGCTTCTGTAATCTACCTTAGCCATATATTTCCCATAATTCTCAAGCTCATCCTCTAGAATCCCGATATGCTCTGCAACCTTCTTAATTGGGTGAAGCTCGGTTTTGTAAGCGATTTCAATGTCGCTCGCAGCAGGCCCGCTCTTTTTCACCGGCATTATCGACGCCTCCTTTTTCCATGCATGATAAATAGCCGACATTTAAGGCTTTCTGAGACTATGGGGCGCCTTATGCCACCAGCTTTTTAATAACTTCTATATGTAGCGCGCCTTTCAATCTACACGGATGTGAAAATTCAACTCAAACGCTTTTAACGTCTTATCATTCATTGTTTTCACGATCGATATCATGAATCGAACCATTACGCTTTATAGCAAGTTTAAGTCGCTCGGTCATCATCTTTTTCCTCGACTATCATTTCTATAGCATGGGTTGCATAGGATATATGCGGGTCGTATGCTCTGATCAGAACTTCCATCGCTTCAATTGCTTTTAAAGCATGTTTAGTGATTTCTGAATTACCACTTTTATTCGCCTACGCCAATTTTCACACTTCTCTGCGTAGCTCTTTTCTTTATATAAAAGACTCATGCTTCGCAAACAAATAAATTTTCTTTCTTATCTCTTCTACTATCTTATTCCCTAAATTTCTGTAGTTTATTAAGTAACTCTTTATCTGCTTCTATATCTCCCAGACAAGTAGAAATTATACCGTCTACAATGCCTTGGAGTTCTAATAAAAACTCTTCTGCTTTCTCTAAGGTTGTTGTAGAAGGCCATCCAATTCTTTCCAGAATCCTTTTATTTTTAGGTGTCTCAACCACAAAATATGGATAAATGGGTTTTCCTAAATTTTTACACTCCGAAGCTAATTCTTTTAACTTTGGCAAAGAGGTCTTTTCTAAGCGTAAAAAAAGGCAGAAATCCCAAGCATCTCTTATGCGGGCAATAGCCTCTTCTGTAGGTCTACGACTAGTTAAGAGACAGCCTAATTTTAACTTTTTTATCTTTACAGTATTACGCAGGAATTCTCTAACTTCTTCTGCAGGACCAGTTGCGCGTCTAAATCTTTCAATCTCCTCCTTATCAGAAAGAATTTCACAGGTTCCGTCTTTTCTCGTCCTTATTGGATATCCGTATCTGGGAGCATCTCCCGGATCAGGTACCATTCCATAAATCCCTAAGGCTTCGCAAGCACTTGCTACAGCAGCAATTTCAACTGGCCCTTTATAATTAGTAATGAGCATGGGGATCATTATTTTTTGGGGATACTTTATCTTAAGCCCGCAGGCTACTGCAGTAGCGCTGGGAGCTGGTATTCCCCCTGCGCTATCGGTGATGTTGAAACCATCTACTAAATCCTTTATTTCTTCCGCTAAACCTAAAAAGTCTGCTTTGGGAATAAATTCATACAACACCTTCATTTACTCATTCCTCCTTCAATTTTGTGAGATTTTAAAGTTAACTGTGTCTTTTTAAGCTTTAGCCTTCTAAATCGCTTCTTTTAACAGGTAATTCTTTCTTTAGTAATAGCAGTTGTTTCTACTACTTCTATTCCTAACTTAATAATTTTTTGCTATTTATCTTTCCCCTGCCTCATTCATCGTGTTTGAGTTTAAAAAGTTCCAACAGTTCCAAGGTTAATAAAAGCGCGTGTCTTGAATCCTCACTATCCATAACCTGCAATACATAAAAGATATCGCCACGCGAGAGAATCTCTTTAATAACCTTTGCATCCTAAGAATGTACAATCAAGCTATTTATGCTAGCTGTATCGATGATTTGAAATTTTTTATCTCCAATTTTAGCGCACCACGTTTTTGATAGTGCAAAGCCTTAATTTCATCTTTATGAGACAATTGAATTTAGGCTTTTGAATAATGCTTTAAAAAATGATTTTGAAGACGGCCGCTACACAAGCCTCATTCTCCTTAGGTTTTCTATGCAGCGTTTCACGCATTCTAAAGGCGGGTACGCATAGCTCTCCTGCTCCACAATATACCACTCGGTTCCACCCACTGTTCTACATAGCTCGAAGAATTCGCGCCATTTCATTTCTCCCTCGCCAATCACAGCCTTCGGGTCTTTAGAAGAATACTCTTTCACATGAACAGTTACGGCTCTACCAGGGTATTTCCGTATGATCTCCAATACGCCTTCCGCATCAACCCCTCCATGCATCGCGTTTCCAGTATCAAGCTGCATCACCACGTCGGGTACTGTAGAGTTGAACAGGATGTTCCATATTTTCTCTCCGTTGACTGTTTTAAACTCGTGGGCATGATTATGGTAGCCGACCCTCATCCCTTCTTTTCTAAGCCGTTCAGCAATGCTGTTCAGCAGGCTGGCTGTTTCAAGACATTTTGTTTTCGAGTTCAATCTTTCCTCCGGCAGCCAAGGGACTATTAGAAACCTGTTTCCCAGAGTACGGTTGAACTCGACAGTCTTATTAAACTCGTCTCCAAGCAGTGTGTCTAGACCTATGTGTGTTCCGGCTACTTTCAAACCCAGGTTGTCAAGCATCCCTCGAAGGGTTTCAGCACTTCTCCCATAATACCCTGCGAACTCAACTCCCTCATAACCCATTTCGGCAACCGCCTTAAGAGTTGCTTCAAGGTTTTTAGCGCAGTCTTCACGTATTGAATAAAGCTGTAACCCTATCCTCATTTTCCCATCGTCAACATGAAAATGCTGAAAATATTTTAACTTTTTGGTTAACGTGGAGACTGTTCAGCCTCCATCCTCAATCTCCTATGTTTTCAGGCATCGAAGCAGTGTTTTATGGCTTCGCCAGGCTGTTTTAAATCTTCACTTCCTTCTCGCCAGGCGTTTTAAGGGTCTACAGTCACCGAGCCAAGGGTGGATTTATAGGCAGGCCCCCATACTTGCAGAGTGTCTCGGTTACTGTTTCAATACCCTTCCTATAATGATCCGGATGAATGTCTTCAGTAACACTTATGATGAAGCCTTTCCCCGGCGCGATTTCCTCAAGCAGCCTTATTGTGAAGCCTCTTATCTCTCCAGGTTTTCTGAGAAAAACCTCCTCCGGGAAGTTCATCCATACTACTTTATTCTTCCAAGCCTCTTTAGCCTCGCTGGGAGGGAGGTCTCCCCCCGGCGGGGGTGTGAAAGCCTCTATAGCGTCAAGCCTAGTTCCACCTATCAGGTTTTTAAGTGTTTTAAGCCTGCCGTCCATGTGTGAAATAACCGTCTTACCTTTCTCGTGAAGAATATCCGTATACCTGTTATAGTAGGGAAGACAATATTTTTCGAATAGACTTGGGGATATGAGTGCTGAATCAATGTTGTCGCCCACCCTTACTATTTCAGCCGGCGAATCAGCTATTATCCTGTACATTTTTAGAAAACTCTTGTCCAGCGCCTCAACAAGCTCCTCTATCGCCTCCCGGCTTCTTCGGTACATGATTGCGAAGGTTTTGAAACCCATGTACCTGATGATTATCTTCATGAGGGGCGTGTAGTCAGCCCAAACCGTAACAATCCCATCCCCCTCAAGGTCTTCTTTAATCCTGACATAGTTTTCATAATCCGGCTCGTAGACAGTATCCTCTATCATGAACCTTAAAGTCTTGACGTCGCCCACGTTTTTCACCGGGTGCTCAACAGTCCATGAGCCGCCTGGAAACTGAAACCGCATTCCAATCCGCGTCGTAGTGTTCAGCTCGCCAACTGGAGTACGGTAAGTCGTGTAAACATGGTCGCCCACGGTCCTGCTCTCTATTCTGACGTTCGGCATGGATACCCTGTATATGCTGCATCTTTCCTCAAGCCCGAGCCCCATGTCTCTCATCCTTCGCTCGAAACCCCCCCGAGGGAGGTGGCTAGAGTATATTAGCCAGGGGATCCTGTCAGGCATCCTTCCTTTAAGAACACTGTTAACCCTTTCCCTCGCCTCCATAACCGGTCCCTCACCCCCGTCTACGCTCCACTCTTCTTCAATTTTTCAACCAGGGCTGACGGGCAGGCTAAAGTGGCCACGTAGCCTGGGCACTTCCTGTAGTCCAGGTTGACGCATTCCCATGCTTCACCCTCGGACTCGCAGAATTCAACAAGTTCTATCAGCATTCGCTCAGCCAGTTGACGGTTGGTGAGTGATATTGCGTAGGCCACCCATCCTGAGGCTGTCCCCCAGTAAGCCCCGTTTTGATACGTTCCGGGCTTAACTTCCGTAAGAGTTTTCTCCCAAACGCATGGCTCAGGCAGGTGCCTAACCTGCCCCCATTTAACTATCCTTTCAAACTGGCTTGATAGCCACCGGGAAATCTCTAGGGCCCTCTGATCGTCAACTGCCCCCACCCACACGGAGTACGCTGACCCCCACACGTCCGGCTGCCTACATTCTCCAGAGGCTGCGAAGAAATATCCTTCGCCAGACCAAAGTGTTTCCAGCGAGCTCTTTACATTAGCCGCCCTAGCCTCGTGCACCCCCGCCTCATCCATTCTTCCTGTTGCCCGGTAGAGCTCAGCCATCTTAACATGAGCCTCGTACAATAGTAGTGAGGAGAAAAGCTCCTCGCCGGTTTTAGCCACGCAGTCTGTAAAGCCGTAGGGCGAGTGCGGGCTACTGGGGTCGATCCAGATTAAACCAGCCTTCCTGCTTAAGGGGAGTGAGCCTAAGGCTTTCTCCAGCCTTCTGGCAGTTAGGATGAAGGGGGAAGCATCACCGTAAGCCCGCCATATTTCCCAGGCTATTTTAACCGCGAACTGGGGGTTGTCAGTTGGAGGTTTCGAGCCGAAAACATTGTAGTAGGGATCCCCCTCTATTCCAACCCTATCCGGAATAGCCCCGTCCTCCCTCTGACGATTAACTATGAAGAAATAGGCTTTGACAGCGTCTTCATGCGTAATATAGCGTGGAAGGCCTTCAAGCATGTAGCTGAAGTCCCTCGTCCAGAGCGCGTTATAGTTTCCACCCGCGTCTGGCCTGAACAGAGTTGTCCCGTCTGAGGCTTTCAACAAGGATTTGCCAACCAGTTTTCCAGCTTCTTCAACAATCCTGCTCAAAGCCTCGTCTAAATTCATGCATGGCTCTTAAGGCTGTTACCCTATTAAGGTTTCCATTGCTTAGAGCTTAGCCGGCGCGTCGATCCCGCTCTTCGAATTCTCGCAGCTTGCCAACTCTTCTGGTGGCGATCACGTCAGCGCCATACGCATCCCTCAGGATAACTTCCCCAATCTCCACCGGGGCCTCCAGCTCTATTGACGCAAGCATCCTCATCAGGTTGAAAACCTTATTCTTAGGTATTGGCCTACTCGTCTTGACGGATACCGTTGGCAGCTCCCCGTTTCTCACTCTAACCACTGTGAAAACCATTCTCCTAGGGTCTGAGGACTCCTGCCTAGCGTATTCGACACCCCTCGGGCATGCTGCGCCATCCACCTTCACATGATTCTCGTCAGCCTCTACTCTCAGCAAGCATCCTGCTGGGCAGACTATGCACGTGTACTCTAAGATTCTAGTCATCCAACCACCTCGAAGGTAAGCTTCTCACCCTGAACCTTCGCTAGTTCTTCAACGGGGACCCTGATCCTGATCATCTCCGCCGGTTTAACCCTGAAAAACCTTTTTTCAAAGCCCGTCTCCAGAATCGTGACCCGCGCATTATCCTCAGGGTGCTGAACCCTGCCGTAGAACACGACGTCTCTAGCCCCGCTTACGAGCTGAGGCACCATGAGTCTTACATTTCTCCCCCTGTCAACCCGCCTCCATTTTAATCGTCGGGTAGCATAGTCTTCCAAAAGCTTTGAAGCATGGGTTGCCGCCGCTTCACCCTGCTCCACATCATAGTCCACAAGATCGTTTATGACGAGGGCATTACCCGCTGCGAAGACAAGTGGCACGCTTGTCTCGTAAAACTCGTTTACAACCGGTCCTCCGGTGGCAGGGTCTGTTTCAACCCCCATCTTCTCAAGAATGTCAACATCAGGCCTTAAGCCGGCGGAAATAATGACGGTGTCGCACTCAAGCTCGAATTCAGAGCCGTCAATCGGCCTCATGTCTCCGCCAACCCTTGCGACAATAACCTTCTCAACCCTTCCGCTCCCCTTGACCTCGCGAACCATGTGGCTTAGGTAAAGCGGTATGTTGAAGTCGTTTAGACACTGCACGATGTTCCGCGTTAAGCCGCCGGGGTATGGTAGAACCTCCACCACAGCCCTGACCTCAGCCTTCTCCAAGGCAAGCCTCCTCGCCATTATAAGCCCCACGTCTCCGGAGCCGAGTATAACTATCCTCCTACCCGGCAGGACGCCGTAAATATCCATTAAGGCCTGAGCCTCGCCAGCCGTGTAAACACCGTCAGGCCTATCTCCTGTTAAGCCAACCTCATACTGGTGTCTCTCCCGCGCGCCGACAGCGTAAACCATGGCTTTAGCCCGAGTTTTCAAAATGCCTTTAGGGCTTGCGGCGTAAACCGTCTTTTCCGAAGCCGAATCCACTTGAACCCTTAGAACATGGGTTTTAACCATGTTTTCCAAGCCGATTTCCGCAGCCCTATCTATGAGCCTTGTGATGAACTCTCCCCCTGTCAAATCCTCTTTGAAACAATGGATGCCGAAACCCGTGTGGACGCATTGAAGCGGAATGCCGCCGAGCATCTCCCTGTTTTCGAGGAGCAGGGTTTTCAAACCGGTTTCCGCAGCTCTAATCGCCGCGGATAATCCGGCTGGCCCGCCGCCTACGACTATAACGTCATACTTTTGCTCAATCATTCTCCACATCCTCTTTGCTCTCGGCCCAAAGCGTCTTGACTCCCCCGACTCCAATACTTGCCTTCTTCACTATGATGCTGTGGAGGGGTGTCCCTGTCGCCTCAGATATTAAAAGGGCTGTCCGTATCCTGCATCTGGAAGCCTGACA
>JAWCMB010000080.1:0-7480 GCA_038850115.1 Thermoproteota archaeon | reverse complement strand
CGTGTACCTCGTATCCATTCTGAGCATTAGTGTGAGCCTGAGTATTGGACACGGGTTTCTTGAGACTGTCACGAGCTCCGTACCCGTCATCCTGACTATCTCCACATGCTTGCTTTCCAACCTGAGGAAACGAATATAGAACAGCTCAAACAAGTCCCTCATGGTTTCAATTCTCCTCGGCTTCAATGTCCATAAGAAGCCGTAGGAATAGAAGACGAACAGGCCTAGTGTGAGCGGAATATGTTTAAGCCCGGTTTTTAAGCGGCTTAGAAGACCCGGGGAACCCTGTTTCACCATTCCAAATAGTCACAATAGGTTTGACGCCCTAAGGTTTTAAAGTTAGTTTCAGCGTAACGCAAGCCCAATTTACCTAAGCTTTCCCCCAAGCTTTCTCAAGAGGCCTTCTGTTTTCAAACGGATATGCTTAGGATCCTCATCCCTCGGAAAATAAACCCTCAGCGTAACGCTCTTGAACCCTTTCGGAATCTGTTCCCCAACATATGTTTCAAGCACCTCTATTTTAATAGCTTCAGGCATGAATTTCTCCAAGACCTCTCTGCAGAAGTCGTGTTCAAACTCTAAGGGGAGCATCACGGAGAAGTCTAGGCTTGCTTCTCCGAAAAAGCTTCTCCTGGCTTCCATCGTAGCCTTATCATCGAGAAGCATCGCGTTGAAAAGACTCAGGTTGACGATCTTCTTCCTGCTCTCCTCTATTTCTATCGTGTTGGCTGAGACGCTTCTGAGAACCCCGAGGTGTATCCTCCCAGTCTGAACGTTCTCCAGGCAAACCTTTCTCCCGACAAGATTCTCCAGAATGTTCTTCTCCCTCTGAATTGTTGAAACCATTCTGTCGGACATTGAGAGAAGCGTCGTGGATGATTCGGTGGAGGCGAAGTGTCTGCAGGATGATGCTACGTGTTCAACCATGCCCTTAACGTTCTTAGTCTTCGTTTCAACGTAAAGATTGACTGCTTGAGTTATGAATGCTTCCTGAACTTCAAGCACATGCGGGTTGTGAACCTGGAGCTGCGCGTAGAGCTCAGGGTTCTGACAGATAACCCTGTAGACAATCGGGAGGAGCGCGCTGTAGACGGGGCTTGAAAACTTTCTCGAGTGTTTCAGGTCAACGTTCATTTCTCTAACCACCCCGGCGAAAACCATGCTTGTGAAATGCGTTAAGCCTTGAACAATGCTCATCATCCTGTCGTGGTCCTCCCGGGTTGTTACAACAACCTCCGCCCCCTTTTCTTCAAGAAAGCTTTTAATCATGCTAAAACGTTCCCCCGGCCTTACCGGTACTACTATGATTACTTGACCCTTAACATCCCTAACCCTTGGGCCGAACATTGGGTGTATGCTGATCAGCTCAACCCCCGGGGGAGCATGCTTCAACATAGCTGAGACTGCCTCTGTCTTTACTGAGGCAATGTCCATGAGCAGAGACCCGTCTTTCATAAATGGAGCAATCTCAGCAATCACTCCGGGAGTCTCCTCTACAGGGACCGAGACCACCGTGATATCCGACTCTGCAACAGCCTTCCTATTGTCCTTTTCATACTCGACTCTCATGGTCTTAACCAGCTTGGCGCCTTCAATCTCATCCGGGTCGGAGACGGTGATTCGGAATCCTCCCAAGCGTAGCAGGTAGCTCACTATCCATTTCCCCATCGCGCCGCATCCGCCTACGACCGTTATCTTTACCATTGCACTTCATCAGCCGGCTACTAGTATTTTTGTCTTAACCCTATCAAACCGTGTTTCTAAAGCAAGAACAGTATGTGGCTCAAAGACCTGGCGGCCGAACGTTTTTTAGAGGACGTAAACGTAGACTGTGTGAACATGCTCCCTGCCAGACGGAATGCTTTCGGATTTAAGCGGTTTTAAACCTTCAAGAGGGTGGTCGTGAACCACTATCCTGGTTCCCTTCCGGCACTCCCTGATTAGCTTTAAAGATAGTTTTTTGATGATGGATGGGAAAGGATACACATATATTAAGTTAAACTTGGAAACGTAGACTTGGAACAGGTCTGCGTGAACAAGGTCGACCATATGGTTTAACCCTGCACTCCGGATTCTTCTCCTAGCTTTTTCAAGCAGTCTTCTGTCAAGCTCGAAGCCTACGCTGTAAGCCCTAAACTTTTCAGCTGCCCTTAGTAAGACAGCGCCGTCTCCACAACCGAGGTCTGCTAAAACATCGCTGGGTCTCAACCCTGCTAGCTCCAGCGCGGCATCAATTACTTGAATCGGACTGGGTAGATAGGGGAATTCGGCGAGCATTCTTGAAATCAAGATGCTCCATTCTTCCATTTTACTGTCGCCCAATATCAACACGATGTTAAAAACAGTATCGGTGAACTTTTAGCACGCTACGCGTATTTGTTTACGGCTTCCTCCAGAATATGCGCCGCCTCTTCATCCAGACTCCAGCCTGTTGCCCCAGCGTTCTCAACCACCCTTTCAGGCTTGGATGCTCTAGGTATTGGGAAGACAACCCTGCTCCTGTTGACAAGCCAGTTGAGAGCTATTTGAGCCAGTGTTCTACCCCCGTATTTCAAGCCAAGGTCTTCAACTACTTTTTTCAGCTCGCCCTTCGCCCCAGCCAACGCACCGTGCGCCAGGGGGCGGTATGCAAGTATTGCAATACTGTTCCTCTCGCAATACGGTAGAAGGTCGTTTTCTATCCGCCTGACTACTAGGCTGTATTCAACCTGGTTTGAAACCAGTTCATGCCGTGGCAGTGCTTCCTGCGCCCTCCTAAACTGCTCCAGGGAGAAGTTGCTCACACCTATGTGCCTAACCTTCCCCTCATCCACCAGCCTGCTCATCGCCCGCATGGTTTCCTCAACAGGCACAGAGGGGTTTGGCCAGTGAACCTGATAGAGATCAATATGGGAGCAGCCCAGTCTCCGGAGGCTTTTCTCAGCAGCCTTCAAAACCTTTTCGTAACGAAGGTGTGAAAGCCAGACCTTCGTTGCTATGAACAGCTCGTCTCTTTTAAAACCCTTTATAGCCTCTGCAACAAGCCCCTCGGTCTCGTAGATTTCAGCAGTGTCAATAAGGTTGATGCCGAGCTCAATACCCTTTCTCAAAGCAGCTATCTTCAAAGCCCTGCCCCTGTGTAGACGCAGGAGCCTCGCGAAAACAATGTATGAGGGATCATAGTAGGTTCCCATTCCCACTACGGAAACCTTAAAACCAGTCTTTCCGAACTCCCGGTACTCCAACGCCGTAAACCCGTTTTCTACAAAAATTTTAAACATTACTGTGTGAAAACAATTTCAGCATGTTCAACATGCGACGGTTTTTTACACGGGCAACCCGGGGAAAAACTTAATTTTACGCTCTTCTTTTCAAACCCTGTGAGGATTTCGCTAACTGGGAGAAGCGCCCTAGTAATAGTGGATGTTCAAAACGATTTCCTACCGGGGGGAGCCCTGCCAGTCCCGGACGGGGGTTCAGTCATAGGGCCGTTGAACAAGTATATCGGGCTGTTTACGAGGCGTGGCCTACCTGTTTTCGCTACCAGGGACTGGCATCCCAAGGAGCATGTGAGCTTCAGGGATAGGGGTGGACCCTGGCCGCCCCACTGCGTGCAGAATACTTGGGGTGCGGAGATATCGAGCATGCTGAGCCTTCCTTCTGACGCGAGGATTATAGACAAGGCTTTCTCCCCGGAGAGGGATGCGTACTCTGGATTTCAAGAAACAGTTCTAGACCTGGAGCTGCGTAGGCTCGGCGCGAGGAGGCTTTTCATCGGCGGGCTTGCTACGGATTACTGTGTCAAGGCCACTGTTATAGACTCGGTTGACCTTGGCTTCGAAACAGTGTTGCTGGTTGACGCTGTTAAGGGGGTTGACGTTAACCCGGGAGACAGTGAAAAAGCTGTTAAGGAGATGGTTTTGAAGGGAGCAATAGGCGTTATGCTGAGCGACCTGCTAGAGGAATAAGCCTAGGCCAGTTTCTCTAGGAAAAGCGTCTTCACCAATTGTCTACCCAGATCCATTATTTTCCCGCTTACCTCAACAGGATAGGCCTCTGGGTTTCTAATCCTCTTATACTCCTCTGGAAGCTTCTCCAGCTCCATCCTAGCCTTCTCCCTTATCTCGTCGAGCTTCGGAAGCCTGTAAACCAGCCTACCCTCCTTGAAGATTTGGACAAGCTTTTTCTCCCCCTCCAGATTCTCGTCGAAAAGCCCAACCATATCCTTAACATACTTCCCGTTCTTCTCAACCCTGAAAACCTGCTTCGCCCCCGGCAGGGTTGCCTTCTCACCCTCAGCGATCTTCATCCTTGGCACGAGCTTGCCGTTCTCCTCGCTTTCAACAAGCTTGTAAACCATGTCAGTCTTAGGAGCGTCGTCAGACGTCACCAGCGAGGAGCCTACTCCGAAAACATCTATTTGCGCACCCTTGCTCAAATAGTCTTCAATCACATACTCGTCGAGCCCGCTGCTCACAAATATCTTTGTAGAGTTGAACCCTGCTTCATCCAGAATCCTTCTGGCTTCTTTGCTTAGACTCAGCATGTCTCCAGAATCCATTCTAACACCCTTCAACTCTTTTTTGCCAGTCGACTCCTCAACGGCCTCAATCGCGTTCCTAACGCCGCGCAGAGTATCATACGTGTCTACGAGTAGAACCGTGTCCGTTCCCCATGTTTTCAACCAGGCTTTGAAAGCCTCCTTCTCGCTTGGGAAGGCTTCAACATATGAGTGCGCCATGGTTCCGAAAACAGGGACTTCATATGTTTTTCCAGCTAAAACGTTGGAGGTTCCTGTGCAGCCGCCGATATAGCTTGCCCTCGCAGCCTTCAGCCCAGCATCCAAGCCGTGAGCCCTTCTGGAGCCGAAATCTATAATGGGCCTGCCTTTAGCGGAGTTAACAATTCTGGAGGCTTTCGTGGCGATGAGCGTTTGAAAATTAACCGCGTTTATCATGAAGGTCTCTAAAAACTGTGCCTCTATTATTGGCGCAGTTACTCTTATTATCGGCTCGTTTTGAAAAACCAGCTCCCCCTCCGGCATGGCCCAAACATCCCCGGTGAACCTTGTTCTGGAAAGGAATTTTAAGAAATCTTTTTCAAACCCCTTTCTCTCGAGAAACTCAAGATCGTCTTTTTCAAACTTGAAGTTCGACAAATAGTTGCAGACATCCTCCAATCCGGCTGCTATCAGATATCCCCGGTTTTGTGGAAGCCTTCTGACGAACAGTTCGAACGTGGCCCTCACGTTTCCTGTTTTAAAATATGATTGAGCCATCGTCACCTCGTACAGGTCGGTGAAGAGCGCTAGGCTTCCCTCCATAACATATAATAATTTAAGAAAGCTCTAGATAAGTCTTAATTCTAAACATCTCATAATCCTCAGGGTGTTTTTCAACCGGAATCCTTCCACAACCCTTTTTAAGGCTTAACCTTAGTCGAAGCCTGAGATGCTGCGACGGTTGAAGAGGCTTAACGCCTCTATGTAGGCTTGCAGAGCGTCAGCCTTATCCCTAGCACCCCTGACTATGCCGACACCGTATTTCAATAAGCATATTTCTATAGTGTTGTGGAGAAGCAGTACCGCAGCCAGCCTGGATGCAGTCTTTATTTTGAGCCACCCGGATTCAGCTGGCAGTCTGCTGAAATCCAGCTCGAAAAGAGGGTTTGGAGAAACCGTGAAGTATGGTTTTCCCCATGTGACACGGGTCTCTTCAACGTTAAAACCGTTCTCCTCCTCCTCAAAGCAGGGAGGCTGTTTTCCGCTGCAGGTCTCGCAGGAGTCTGAACGGTTTATGCTGATCGTTTCAAAAAACAGGTTTCTAAGGTCGATGAAGAGCAGTCTTCCAGCTAGGGATGGCTTGGCCCCGGTGATTATCTTCACCGCCTCAGACACCTGTATGCTTGCGACTGTTGAAACCAGTGAGGGATGCACCCCTATTGTCGCGCATGTTGCTGAAGGCTCCCGGCGTGGCAGGAAGCAGTCTAAGCATGGTGTTTCACCAGGAATTATCGTTGAAGCGTTCCCGAACATCTCTACAGCCGCCCCGAACACGTATGGCTTACCCTGCTTGACGCATGCTCTGTTCACAATCCTCCTTGCTGCTAAACTGTCCAAGCCGTCTAAAACAATATCCATGCCCTCAACAACGTGTTCAACATTATGCTTGTTGACTGAAAGGGGGAGCGCCTCAACCTTAACGTCCGGATTTATTTTCCTGATTCTGCTTTCAGCAGCCTCCACCTTAGGTGCTCCCAAGTGGTCAACACTGTAAACGCTCTGCCTGTGAAGATTAGTCCTTTCAACCAGGTCGCGGTCAACTATTCTAAGCAGCCCAACACCCATGCCTGCCAGCTGTGTCACTATTGTTGACCCGAGTCCTCCGACGCCGATGACGCAGACCCTTGCTCTCCTAATTCTCTCCTGCCCCCTGAGGCCTATGTCCCTTAGGGCAATCTGCCTCGAGTAGGTGTCGAGCTCCTCCCCCGATAGTTCGTGAAGCATGATTAAGAACAGGCTTGGCTGCTTAATAAGACTATAAGAAGGCTTCAGCATTAACGCTTAAATGTCTTCAGGCAGTTACACTTCAGGATGGAGACAGAGAGACAGGACTCGATGCTTCCAGACAGAGGCAGGGGGAGAGGAGCCCAAGGGGAGAGTGTGCTTAGGCTCATAGGGTTGCTGAGGCCGCACTTAAAGCTGCTCACCATGTACCTTGTTCTCTCTATTGTTTCAGCCGCCATAGGTTTGGTCCCGCCTTACGTGAGCAAGATAATAACGGATAGGGTGCTGGTTCCGATGCAGGATCCTGAGCTGCTGGTGAAGCTGGTGGCCCTGCTGATTGGGCTTCACGTTTTAAACATCGCGATTTCCGCAACCGGAGGCTACTTGGCGGAGGTTCTCCACAACAGGGTTGTTCTCAACCTTCAGAAACACCTGTATACTCACATGATGACTCTGAGCCTAGACTTCTTCGACCAGAGCCAGACTGGGGATCTTGTTGCCAAGATCTTCGCCTACGCGAGACAGATCCAGTCGTTCCTTATAGATGGTTTACAGTCCATCATGGTTAACATTCTGATGCTGATAGGCACCTTGATAATAATATTTACAATGAATCCTAAGCTTGCCTTAGCCGCACTCACCCCAATACCGATAATAATCGTCGGAACATGGGCCTACGAGAAGAAGGTTCGCTTCGCATTCCTAAGGGTTTGGAAGGTTACTTCAAACTTCATGTCCTACGTGACCTCCATACTCTCCTCAATAGTTCTCGTAAAGACGCTTGGGATCGAAAACATAGAGACTAACAGGTTTCACAAGTATGCGGGGGAAATTTACGACGCGCATATAAACTTGGCTAAGGTTAACGTGCAGTATTTCCCGATAATGAATTTCTCGCTAACCCTAGCGTCAACCCTAATCATGCTCTTCGGCGGGTTCATGGTTTTAAACGGGGAGGCGACAGTGGGAACAATAGTCGCCTTCCTAGGCTACGTG
>JAWCMB010000079.1:7400-7717 GCA_038850115.1 Thermoproteota archaeon | reverse complement strand
CGAGAAGGATAAGAGAAAAGCTGAAAAAGATGTCAATATCGGCAATAGGCTCATCTTGGTACATGAAAAGTAAGGGATTAAAATATATTTCTGCAATTATTGATTCCGCCTTCGCTTGGAAAGAAAAGGAGGTTGAGGAGGCTAAGAAGGATCCGGTTGTCTCCTACTTGTTGAGCAGGGTGGAGGTTATGATTAGGAAGTGTCGAGACAATATAGGAGTTAACCCCAAAACCATGGGCCCGATTTAAAGATTTTCTGGTCCGTTGAAGTCTTGGATGTTGAGGAGGTGGAGAGCGAACTGGATGTATTGCTTACTA
>JAWCMB010000079.1:0-7390 GCA_038850115.1 Thermoproteota archaeon | reverse complement strand
AATCCTGAGGACAGACGGATTGCGGAGGAGGATATCAAAAGATTCGGTCTGGCCATTGGGGAGGAACGAATGAAGCCTGAACAACTTATAGACCATTGCATCGATTTTATGAATGAGAATATGAAGAAGTGGGGCGAGTTCTTAAAGGAGGTGCGTGATATTCATAAGCAGCATAATGTTAAAATGTGGTTGCATGTAGAAGGAGTGTAGTCGAGTAAAGTAGTCGAGCGATTTGAATGGTGAGCATATTATTCTTATCGTAAGAATAGTATCACGAGCCGTTGCAGAGGGGGCTGTTTCACGCTGTTGCTAGGGCGTGGAAAGCAGCATTTCCATAACGGGAGCGTGCGCTAAAAGTCAGCTATTGCTTAATCGCGTTGAAATCAGCCTTTCGAGCTTCTTGAAATCGCCTTCCATCTTCCTCCTAATGCTTGGGAACCTCATTCCAGCGGCGGGGTGGAAAGTTAGGAGGCAGGTTATCCCCCTGTTTCTCATAAGCTTCCCATGGCTTTTCGATACGGAGATTTTTTCGTTGGGGAACAATGCTTTAAGGGCAACATTTCCCAGAATTACGATTAACCTTGGTTTGATAATTTCGATTTGTTCAAGGAAATATGGTTGGCAGGCTTCTATCTCATGTTTTACGGGTTGCCTATTTTTCGGCGTATGACACTTAACCACTCCAGTTATGAAGACTTCCCTCCTTTCTAAGCCTATTCGGCTCAAAAGCTTTTCAAAAAATTTCCCAGACACTCCTACGAATGGTTTTCCTTGAGCATCCTCGTTTCTCCCGGGGTTCTGTCCTAAGAACATTATTTTCGCGTTAGCAGGTCCTTCTCCAGGAACAGTGTTAAGCCTTATCCTCCAAAGCCTGCATCTTCTACACTCTTTTATTCTTTTTTCTAGCTTAAGCAGTTTTCTATGCTTCTCCATTCTTCATCTACCTAATGCTTTTCCCAAGTTTTCTCCGCCTCTTATTATTTTCATGATTTTTCTTTTTCTAGCTAAGGAGAGCTTTCACAAGTCTTCGTAAGGCAAAAAACCTTTTAAGCCCTGTAGATGAAACCTGGCTTATGCCGGTTGTCCAAGTGTACGTCTGGACGGGTTTCTCGGACGAGGCTAAGAGGAGAGTGATATCTGGGATAACCAGGGTTTTCGCCGAGGCCGGTGTTCCCCCGGAGGCTGTGGAAATAATTATTCACGAGGTTCCTAAGGAAAACTGGGGAGTCGGCGGGGAGCAGGCAAGCGAGAGGCTCAAGCATGTAAAACCACCGTGATTCTTTCCAGAATAGAAACCTCGTGTTAGGAGTAATGCTTCTTAACGTGCTTGATGATTTTCTGCTCGTTGTCGGGTATGCGCTGACCGGGCTTTTCATCAAGTATTGTTTTTCTCAAAGTTTGCCCGCTTCTCTGTTTTTATCTCTGAAAGCTTGTTCAGTTTACGCGGCTGAACTCGCAATGTTTTAAATGTCACGAGAATGTTAAGTAAGTATCTCAGTGTACAGATAGCTCTTTATATACTATCGATTATCCTGAGGTTAAAAGCAGTGAGTACGCTTCTTTACGGAAAAGTCGTTATATATTCTTGAGGGATTCCTAGACAGACTGAGAGATGAGGAAAAGCGTGTTGAGCCTGGTGGTAATGCTCGTCGCTGCAGCAGCGTTAATGTCCAACCTGGTTTACGCATATGTTTTCATACCCGGGCCAGGTCTATACGTTTCTCTATCTGAGCCGCCGAGCGGGTGGACTATAACTGTGATCAGCGGCGTCAACTTCTACGATGCTAATGCTAACGGCCAGCAAGACGAGGGTGAAGCCGGCATAGGAGGCTCGACGATTCTACTGTATAAATGGATGCAGGATGATGAGGGCAATGGAGATTGGACGCTGTTGCAAAAAGCTAAAACAGACGATAACGGTCACTACATCTTTGAAGTCTCCCAGGGGATCTACAAGGTTGCTGAGGAACAACCGGTGACGATCACAGTGTTAGAAGAATGGGTTCAAACTGCTCCTGAAGGCGGCTGTCATGTAGTTTATGCTACTTGGGGGGAAACTTACGGGGGTAATGACTTTGGAAACGTCCACTTGGAGCCTGCTACCGGAGGAAAAACAATGGGCTTCTGGGGCAATAAGAACGGGCAAGCATTGATAACTTCTGATGATGTGGCGTCGTTGAACGGGCTGGTCCTTTACACGCCAGATGGATGGATGTATCCGTCTTTCAGCAGCGATCTTGCAACGGCAAAGACTCAGATTAAGAACTATCTGCGTAACGCAACTGCTGTTAACATGCCTTGGATGCTTTCAGCCCAGCTTATCGCAACAAAGCTGAATGTTCTACACGGCTTCCTCAGCAACAGTACCATAGTCTACGTTGAATCTTCAGACACCATCATAACGATAGGCGAAATAATGAAGTATGCGTATGAAGCGTTGCAGGGAACCGATAGGGATGCGCAGGAGTATTGGAAGAACCTGCTCGACTGGGTTAACAACAACTGGCTTCCATTCGTTTCCACAGACCCACCGTAGGAAAAAAATCGACCCACCTTTTTTCGCATGTGGTTCAGCAGGGGTGAAGCTGCTAGGTCTTTTCTTGTTTAACAGTAAGTTTGGAGTCGGCACTTTTTTCTCCAAGTTTTCTTTAAACAGCCTTCAGGCTTGTTGCTACACGGGTACGCCCGCTGCCCAGTACGGTAGGCGAAACGGCTTCGGCTGAAAACATTTAAGTCGAACGGGTTGCGGGTTTCTGCCGGCTAATAATGGTGGAGCAGGCTTATTTCGCTGGCGGATGCTTCTGGGGTGTCGAATATTTCTTCAAGAGGGCTAAGGGGGTGGTTTCAACCAGGGTCGGCTACATGGGTGGGAAAAAGGAGAACCCTACTTATGAAGAGGTCTGCAGCGGAACCACAGGTCACCTGGAGACTGTCGAGGTTGCTTTCGACCCTGGGGAAACAAGCTTTGAAGAGCTCGCAAAGCTGTTTTTTGAAATCCACGACCCTACTCAGGTTAATCGTCAAGGGCCAGACGTTGGAGAACAGTATCAGTCCGCCGTTTTCTACTTGGACGAGGATCAGAAGAGGATTGCTCAAGAACTTGTGTCTAAGCTTGAAAGCAAGGGGTATAGGGTTGCGACTCAGCTCAGGGAAGCCGGTGTCTTTTGGCCGGCTGAGGAGTATCACCAAGACTATTACGGGAAGACCGGTGGAAAACCGTATTGCCACTTTCACGTTAAAAGGTTCTAACGGATTAGGGAAGCAGATTGTTATAGTCGCGAGGCAGCAGCTGAAACTCCGGCTGGCAGCCCCTCTTTTTTCAACCCGCTTGGTTTTATGTTTCAACAAGGATTGTGGTGGAAAAGTATTTAAACAGTTTAACCTTTTCAACCTAAGCCTAAGGGTGGAAGGAATCGTGGACGAACAGGAAGAGACGGAAGGTGCGATGGATGAGACCAACCAACATTCTACAGGGCTTCGCAGGCACGGATTCCATCCCATACGGTTCCTTCACACGCTTATCCACGCTGGGCAATACGGTTGGAAAGCCAGCTGGTTTTAAACGCGAGTTCACCAGCGCCCTGAGACAGTCTTTAATGGCGTATGCTTTCAACATCTTCGGGGTCATTGCGGGCACGATCGTTGCCTATTTCCTCGGGATTTTTCAAAGCTTCCCCTGGGCTTTCATCATCTACCCTCCGATTCTGAGTGCGAGAGGAGTCATAGGGGGATTATTCTGCGGTCGTCTAAGCACGGGGTTACACATCGGAACCGTGCAACCACGTTTTTCCAAGAATACTCGAAGCTTTTACCTGCTGCTCCATGCGACAGTCGTCCTAACATTTGAAGCCAGCATACTCATGGGGCTTATTGCCGCCACCATATTCACCTTGTCCCGCAGCGGTTCGACACCGGAATTCTTCAGCATTTTGATCGTTGTGATGTCGACGATGGGCTTATCACTGGTATTAATCTCCCCGCTAGCGATAGTAGCTTCCTTCCTCTCCTTCAAACACGGCTTGGACCCGGATATTGTGCTGTACCCGGTGGAGTCGACAATAGCTGATCTGCTAATAACTCTACTCTACGTCGGAGTGTTAAAAGTTTTCGCTTTCAACGGTTTAGAAGGGCAATATATACTCATCTCAATAAGTTTAATACTGCTTTTTTGCACGATGTATTTCATTATTCGAAACCTTAGGGAAAGGGAGTTCGTAAAAACCCTGAAGGAGTCTCTTCTGACGATAATTTTAGTATCAATCATCATAAACGTAGCTGGATCAACCTTCGGAAAAATATCGGAGATCGTCGAGGAAAGAAGGGAGATATATACTGTTTACCCCGCGTTAATCGATACGATTGGAGACGTTGGGTCTGTCGTTGGCTCAACCGCCACGACGAAGCTTGCTCTAGGCATCCTGAAACCCTCCTTCTCATCAATAAAGCATCATTTTCTGGAGGTTTCAAGCGCGTGGGCTGCCTCGCTGATAATGTACTGTGTCTACTCAATCCTGTCTTTAATTGCCCAAGGGGTTTTCACCCTGTCTAATTTCCTAAGTTTCACTGCTTTACTGCTTATCGCAAACCTGATAGCTGCATCATGCATAATACTAGTATCGTATTCGGTTGCAATCCTGACTTACCAGAGGGGGTTTGACCCTGACAACTTCGAAATACCGATTGAAAGCTCCCTGGCTGACAGCCTCACGTCCATAGCTTTACTCGTTTCCCTCTTTATAGTAGGCTAAAGTAGAGTTACTTCTAAGAATAAGATTTAAAATATTCCCCCGCCATACTTATTCAAGAGATAAAGGCAAATGCATGAGTTTGAGAAGATAGAATACAGGCCCAAACCAGTTCGAGAAATACTCTTAGAGATGAAAAACCTGTCGGAATTGATGATTGACCTAGCATACTCAGCAGCCCTTTTCAACGATAAGGATCTTGCGGAAGAGGTTCTTGAGCTTGAAAAAAGGGTTGATACGCTCGCCTATCTTTTAGACATGACTATCATGATAGCTGCAAGAGACGCTGAGGACGCTGAAGCCTTAGCGGGAGTTGCAAAAGTAGCGGGAGCAACCGATAAAATATCGGATGCTGCTGGAGACATCGCGGTGATAGTTAAGCAGGGCATAGGTGTGCACCCCGTTGTAACCGAGATCTTTGAAAAAGTCGAGGAACACATAGCCCGAGTTAAGGTTGAGGAAAAGTCTACAATCACTGGTAAAAAAGTCGGGAAACTGAATCTTGCGGCAAGAATGGGTGTTAACATTATAGCTATCCGCAGGGGGAGAGAGTGGATAGTGAAGCCTGGGGAGGACGAGAAGATTCTTAACGATGATATTTTGATTGTACGAGGAGCCCCCCGGGGAATCCACAGATTCAAGGAGCTTGGGGAAGGAAAAATAAGGAGGGTTGGAGATAGAGATGCAGCAAAACAGCCATGAAAGTTTTAAGGATATCGTTGAAAAATTCGTTGAGCTTAAAAACACTTCAGAACTGATGATCGATTTGGCTTATTCAGCGCTATTGCTAAACAGCAAGGAGTTGGCTGAAGAAGTGCAGAGGCTTGAGGAGTATGTTGACAGGCTGCACACGGAATACGAGATGGCGCTACTGTTAAGCCGGTTTAGAGAGGAGGAGGCGAAAGGGATTCTAGGCCTGATAAGGCTTGGTGTAGTCACGGAGGAGATAGCTGATGCTGCTGCTGAAATAGCTGAAGTAGTTTTGAGAGAAATAGAACCCCATCCGGTGGTGAGGCTCGTAATAGAGGAAGCGGATGAAACAGTGACGTACTTGAATGTTTCAGAAGGCTCGTTGCTGGCAGGCAAGACGCTTCGAGAAGCACGGATCCCGGAGGAAACCGGAATGTGGGTTCTCGCTGTAAAGAGGGGAGAAAAATACGTTAGGCCTAGGCCAGACTTGAAGATTGATCCTGGAGATGTTTTAATAGCCTTCGGGTATGCTGAGGGCGAGGAAGACCTTAAAAAACTGGCGTCGCCGAGCAGTTAGATTCTATTCAATCTGGTGAAAGACATATATAACAAATCCAGAATATGCTTGCTTAAGCATGGGTGATAAGGGGGAGCAAGAGCACAGCGTTATACAGTACTATGGGAAGGCTGCTGAAGAATACGATAAGGAGTATGATACACCCTACTTTAAAAAGCTGTATGACAGGATTACTTGGCGTTACATTGAGCCGTATCTACCGGAGTCAGGTGTAGTTCTGGACGCGGGCGGAGGCACTGGAAAATGGACCATACCCATGGTTAAAAAAGGCTTGAAAGTAGTTCTCTACGACATTTCTAGAGAAATGTTGAACGTGGCTAGGCGCAAGATCATGGGGGAACAGCTTGAAAACATGGTTGTCTTCAAGGAGGGCGACATATGTGAAATAGACTTCCCTGAGAACCATTTCAACTTTGTTCTCGCCGAGGGGGATCCAATATCTTACTGCAGCAACCCTGACAGAGCAGTCGGAGAGCTCGCCAGGGTTCTTAAACCCGGGTGCTTCATGGCTGCAGGGGTAGACAGCCTTTTCAGCGTCGCGAGAGTAATGCTGGTCCGCAAGGGGCCGGAGGAAGCTCTTAAAGTTCTTCGGGAGAAAAGGTTTTTCGCCGAAGCCTGGGGTTTCCATTGTTGGGCTTTTTCACCATCCGACCTCAGGAGCCTCTTCGAGAAGAACGGCTTAGAAGTAGTTAAGATAGTCGGCAAGACTGTGGCCTACGTCTCTAGGCCTGAAACCGAGCCTCTCCTCCAGGATGAGGAGAAGGCTGAGAAACTCCTAGAGCTTGAGCTGACGCTTTGCGAAGAACCATCTATAGTCGGCTACGGTGGCCACCTGCATATTGTTGCAAGGAAGAAAACTATCTTCACGGGCTGAGGCCTGCCTCTAAACTAGTAGGGCAAGGTCATGAGAATCTCTTGTGATACGGGTTTAAGTTGGAGCCGAGGGGCTCAGTGTTTCCAACAAGGTGTTCAACGTTCAACGGCAGCCGGTTGAAAACCCCGACTTCCCTCCCCTTCTTCCAGAAAGCGTCCTCAATAACGTCGTAAACTGTTTCGAAGAGCGGCTTCCCCCTCTGCCTGAAGCCAAGCAGCGCCACGTCGATCATGAGGGCAACCTGACGGCCAAGCGGCTGCGTAGTATAGGGCGTTACAGCCCCATATCCTTCCTGGCACTCTGAGCAGCCAGTGTTATGGATAAAAGTGTACGGCTCAATCGGGGTTGAAACCCCGTTGAAGCCGCGGAGCTTCAGGCTTTCAAGATACTGCTTCCCCTGCCTGTCAATATGGTTTGAGGGCAATTCCTCCCTGGCGGCTGTCTGAACCGCCTCCATCACAACCCTGTACAATCCTTCAACAGCCTCGTGAAACTCTCTTTGAC
>JAWCMB010000078.1:0-8004 GCA_038850115.1 Thermoproteota archaeon | reverse complement strand
CAGGAAGGAGCGTGACAGGCTTACCAAGGTTATGGCTAGGTACATGCAGTTTAGGGCTTCGAACAGGATTTTCAACAGGGTTGTGGGCACGCTTAAAGGCAGAGATAAAAAGAGGTTCGGCTTAATATGGCACTGGCAGGGCTCAGGTAAAACCTACACTATGGCTTTCTCAGCCTGGAAGCTCCTCCATTGTCCAGAAGCTGGTAACCCGAGCATATTCGTGATGGTTGACAGGAGGGACCTGGAGGAGCAGATTGAGAAGGACTTCTCCTTCATAGAGGTCCCCATTGAGAAAATCGGCTCCATAAGGGAGCTCGTAGAGGTTCTGAGGTGGGGTGGCGAGGGTAAGAGGGGAATCTTCCTGGTTACTGTTGAGAAGTTCAGGCCTAAGGAGTTTGAACAGTTGAGGAAGGAGGGTAAGAGGATAGAGATCAGGAGGGAGAACGTCGTGGTTTTCGCGGACGAGGTTCACAGGACGCAGTACAGGAAGTTCGCCACGATCTGGCGTAGCGTCCTCAAGAATGCTTTCGTCTTCGGCTTCACAGGCACCCCCCTCTCTAAGGCTGATAGGAACACGTTTCAAAGGTTCTGTCCTGAGGGCGAGCTCTACCTCGACAGGTACTCCATGCTTGATGCTCTTGAAGACGGCTTCACAGTCCCATTGTCCTACCAGGCGAACCTTCCCGAGTATCATCTTGACGAGAAGCAGCTGGAGGACTTCATCAGGTTTGAAGAGGAGGTTAAAACCATGTCGCAGGAGGAGCAGAAGGCGTTAAGGAGAAAGGTTAGCGTGATTAAGGCTGTTGTTAAAAAACCCGAGAGGATTGAAGCCATTATTGAAAGTATTGCAAACCATTTCAGGAGTGTTGTGGAGCCCACTGGGCTTAACGCTCTCGTGGTGACGATAGACAGGGAGGCCTGCGTCCTTTACAAGAGGGCTTTAGACAGGCTTCTCCCACCAGAGTGCTCTGAGGTTGTGATGACTTTCGGCGCCGACGACAGGGGTGTTGTCGGAGAATACTTTAAGGAGGCTCAGGAAAAGTATGGTTCCGGGGACGTTAAGGAGATTCATCAGAAGATAATTGATGGTTTTAAAGCAGGTAAGGGTCCGAGGATCCTGATAGTCACGGACATGCTAATCACCGGTTTCGACTCCCCTAACCTTTGGGTAATGTACTTGGATAAGCCGTTGAAGGAGCACAGGCTTCTCCAGGCGATAGCCAGAACAAACAGGCCTTTTATCAATAAGAAGTTCGGCCTAATAGTTGACCATATTGGGGTTCTGGCTGAGCTTGAGAAGGCCTTCCAGATTTTCGAGGCTAGCGACGCCCGGAGCCTAAGGCTCGTGATCAGGAACCTGGATAAGGAGGTGGAGGTGTTTAAAGAGCAAATCGGGAAAGCCCTGGAGATTTTCAAGGGTGTTAAGAGGGAGGATACGAATGAAAGCCTGGAGAGTGCTTTAAACGTGCTCGTCGACCCTGAGAAGGCTAGGTTTTTCGAGGAAACGATGAGGAGCCTTATGAGGTCATACGAGATGCTTTCAGGTTACCCGTTCATCAGAGAATACTTGTTCGATTATACTTGGCTGTCAAAAGTGTATGTTGCCTATTATAAGCGTTTTAAGAAGATGTATGTTGACGAGTTGAAGATAGAAGAGCTCTCGAAGAAAACCGTAAGCCTGATTCAAAAGACGATAGACGTGAAGAAAATAGAGGAGGTTTCTCCAACAGTAACGATAGACGAGGAATATATCGCAGTCCTCAGAAAAACGCCGCTGAAAACAATCGGCGCGGCAATAGACGTTTTAACAACCATCCAGCGTGAGTGCAGTAAGCATCCGTCTTCGCCGTTCTTCATAAATTTGAGCAGGGATGTTGAAAGAGTATACGACGATCTTCGGAACAGGAGGATAGAAGTGGAGGAGGCGATGAAGAAAATATTGGAAGCCTCTGAGCAAATAGTTCAATGGAGGAAAAAAGAGGAGGAGATAGGAATGGAGAAATACCCTGTCTACGAGGCGTTGAAAAACATGATCCCGGAGATAGGAGACCAGAGGATCCTCTCGTTCACAGACAGGCTTCTCACACACCTTGAAGACAGAAAGCTTCTTTTCAAAGGATGGCAGCAGCAGAGGGAGGTTAGGCGGAGAATCATGGCGGAGACAAGGCTCCTCCTGTTATCCGAGTTCAAGGACTACAGGGATAGGATGGACTCTCTAACCGAAAGGGTTTTTGAAGCACTAGAGGGAGTGGAATGGCCACAGTAACAGTTTTCGGAAAAAGGTTCACTGTAGTGGAGGAGAAATCTGACAGGGACCAGGTGAGGCTCAAGGGCAGCAGGATACACGTGGCTGCAGCAACTAGGCCGCTGAGGCTCCTGCTTAAAGAGTTTCTGGAAGAACTTCTCTACAGTCAGCTCGTGAAGATTTATGACCACATGGGGAGGAAAGTCGAGGTTCTGGGAAACCTGGACTTCGAAATCGTGGACAGACTTGACAGGAATAAGCGTAGGGTTGCAAAGATCAGGAGAAACAAGGTCCTAGTCAAGCTTAATGCTATAGCACTGCCCAAGACGGCTTTAAGATACGTGGTGGCACATGAGATAGCCCACGTCCTCACGAAGAGGCATACAGAGAGATTCTGGAGAACCGTGGAGCTTATATGCCCCGATTTTAAAAAAGGGCAGATGCTTCTTGAAAAACATAGCAATTTCATTACTGGCGATCTTATACGTCAGGATTAACACGGGATCAGTTGGTTTAGTTATGGTGTCATGAGGGCCTTAATCCGAATTTTCTTTCAAGCCATTCAAATCTTCCCTTAAAACTGTAAAACTCCTCAATATTCTTAATGTTTAGAAGAACCACCTTGTCACTAATCTCGTGCAGCTCACCCAGAAATTTCGCTTGAGCCTCCTTAAGCTGGTCCTCCGTGGAAACCAGGAAAACTTGAGATTCCCAAAGGTCGTAGGCATGCTTAAGCCTCAGCAATGCTGCCTCCAAGCTGCCCTTTAAATGGACTTCGAAAACATACTTGGGCCCTACTCTCGGTGGCTTGTGCCACACCACGTCAAACTCGTAGCCTTTATGCCTGTATTTCTTCTCAGGCTTATACCCTATTAACTCTCCCAGTGCATATATTGCGTCAACTATTTCATTATGCTTAGGCGGTTCTTCTGACGGAGGAATAACGGGAGGTTTAGCTCGTCCTAAATATTCTATAACTTTCAACGCCTTCTTTTCTTCACGTATCTTCATAAAACCTCCTAGGGCACTCAGATTATACCCTGTCAACTCGTTTAGCTTAGTCAAGGGTAGGTCTATCTCTTTCACGTCTTCCAAGAAAAAGAGGTAAGGCCACGTTCTACCGTCGACATCTTTGCCCCAAACACTCTCAGCCAAATAGCTCCCAGCCTCCACTTGCCTAGGCTCGTCTACAAAAGGATACTTGAAAAGCACCCTTCCCATGTAGATGAACTTTCTGTCATGGTAGAACAGCACGTAATCCCCCTTGTCAATGGAGGTCCAACGGCTTCGAAGAGTCTCCTTCAATGCCCACAGCTTCACTAAACCACTACCGTAAGATTCGATGATTTTATCCCTGAGCGAAGAATCTCTAACATCCAGCTCATTAACGCTCACACCATCCGCAATACTTCTTTTAATATTCTTGAAAAAGCCCGGTGCAAGAAATACTTTCATCTTCCTATCTATTAATCGATAACAGAGAGGGCACTTAAGTTTTTATATTCAGAAAACGGAGAGAAACAGGCTTCATGAAGATCTGGATAGCAACAGGGCCCGTGCAAAACGCAAAAACCTCCTTCGAGAGGGTTAAGTGGGGTGTGAACAAGAGGCTTAAGAACTCTTGGGATAGGATTGCTCAGGGCGACCTGCTCCTCTTCTACGTTACCAGCCCTGTCCGCGGCATCGTGGGTGTCGCCCGTGTCGAGGATAAGGTTGAGGAGAACAATATTCTCTGGCACGATGAGGAGGTTGTCGGCAGAACTTTATATCCGTACAGGATACTCTTCAAACCCTTATTCATACTCGACGAAGACAAGTGGGAGACAGATAAAATCGCTGTGAAGGATCTTAACGTTAGCGTTAGAGCAGGCTTGAACAGCTTGAGGAACCCAGACACGGTGGAAAAACTGTTGGTTAGGGTTAGGGGCTCATGGGGTGTTAAGGTTTAAGAGAGCACTATGGTTAACGGTTTAGATGAGTAGGTCTGTGTTTCGGTCTAGGGCTAAGGCCAATTTTTACAGGAACCTTATTATTCTACTCATTATTCTTTTCGCGTTTTTCGAAGTAATCCTGTTCACTCCAACCCTAAGTACTTACTTCCTGTTTTCATCCTATCTTGCATTTCTTCTCCCAACGCTGGTTTTTATCCCCTGTTTAAAAATAGTGTACAGCAAGTACCGGATTTGGAGTGCTGGTGCTGAGGGGGAGGAGAACGTTGCGGAGGTGCTGGGTTCTCTGAAGGGTTTTGAAACGACTAGCGATGTTGTTCTCCCCGGTGGAAAGGCTAATATCGATCATGTGGTGGTGTCGACCAAAGGGGTCTTCGTGGTTGAAACGAAGAACCATAAGGGCTTGGTTAGATGCAGAGGCGACTCTTGGGAGCTTTTGAAAACAGGCAGAAAGGGGACAGTCTACTCAGGCGACATCGGAAACCCTAGCAAGCAGGTTAAGGGAAACGCGCTTGCTTTGAGAAGATTCCTCTCAGAGAAGCTTGGGATAAACACTTATGTTAATGGCATCGTCTGCTTCACAAACCTTGAAACCAAGCTGGAAACGTGGAACCCCACGGTCACCGTGCTCCACATCGCTAACCTGAAAAGCTTCCTCCTCTCCCTTGAACACCGTGAAACACTCTCTCAGGATGACGTTAAGCGGATCAAGACTGAGATTGAAAAATACTCCTACAGTACGCGTTAGTGCACTAATATGAACACTTCTCCCATCAGGACCTACTTACAATCCTCGCAGAGAGATTTAAGCCATTTCGCTAGCAACATTCTCTCCTGCTCTGTGCTCTCAATCTTCACGCTGAAAACCCTGCCAAATCTCTTGCTATAATCTTCCAGCATGGGGTCGCATTCCAACTAACTAAAACTTTAAACTGTTTTCCTAATTATTGCATCCTTTAAGTCTGGGCATCTCTTTTCTATTAAGTCTGCCAGTTCAAGCCTCTTCTCGTTTATCGTATATACTCTGATTACTTGAGCGAGTTTTCTAGAGAGATAATAAGCTAATGAGCTTTCGTCGAACGCCACGTCTATGATGCTGCCGTCCCTCCTGCATATTTTTATGGTTTTTACTTCTTCTTCTCTTGCGGAGGAGTATTGCCTATATCTTTCTTCAAAAGGCAGGTCTCTCCAAGGTTTGTCAAAGAATATCAGTCTCGGTTCCAATCCTATTCCTCTGGCAAGCTCCCCCTTAAAGCTCTCCAGACCTTCTATTCTTGAGAAAATAGGATCTGTCAATTTGCTTTCCACGTCTGCATATGCAATTCTCTGCACCACCGTTCTTACAGGTTCTCTTTTCAAAAGTGATCTTGCAATATCTGCCTCCACATCGGAACTCTGCGAAACCTCCCTAATCTCCCCTAGCAACCAGTTATCGTCATACTCGGGTAGGCAATCAACATCCTTCTCAGATGGTTTCGGATAATCGATCTTTTCGAAATTATCCTTAGTGAAGACTGCTTTAAGCATAATGTCGAAAGCCCTTCTGGTATGGTGGGTGTAAACCTGAGTGTACATGTAAAACCTGGAAAGTATGAAGGTTTCAACAGCATGCCTTCCCTTCTCCTGCACAACGATCTCACCATTGTGCACTTGGAGCGAGAGTAATAATCTTTCAATGTCATACTTCCCATACGGGACACCGCAATAGTAAGCATCCCTCAGCAGAAAATCCATCCTATCTATGTCAAGCTCCGAACCGATCAAAGTATTCAGATACTGTAGTCGCGGTTCCTCAACATATTTGCCTTCTATAAGCTTTATGACAGAATCCTTGCTTAGCCCGATGTCCTCAATAAAATCACCTATTTCAGTATGTTTTATCACGGCACGAGTATAATCCTCGTGAGGATAACCGTATGCTTCTCGAATGACTGTTTCAAAAGCATGTGAAAAAGGAGGATGTCCAACATCATGGAGAAGTGCTGCAAGATAAAACTCGTCGTATAGACCTTTTCTAGAACCATCCGGGTCAATCCTTTCAATAATTGTGTTAGCAAGGTGATAAGTGCCTAAGGAATGTCCAAACCTCGAATGCTCAGCGCCGTGGAAAACCAAGTCTGTAAATGCGAGTTGCTTTATTCTCCGCAGGCGTTGGAAAAACGGTGAATCAATAATTTTTAGAAAACGTTCATCAACCTCTATGAACCCATGTATTGGATCGCGAAAATACTTGCATGTCTTCATGCTCATGGTAAAAAGCGTTCACAGGTATCGATTGCTAATTAACTAGTTCCTCGCTCCTGAGGAACTCCCAAGCATCTTCCCTCATTTCCCTGAAAACATCCGTCTTTTCAGGTTTCAATTTCTCCAAGAGGGAGAAAACACTATCCTTAGATTTTTCCACAGTAACGTTTTGACTTATGAAGTCTAGGGAGGCGGCGCACTCAATAAAATAAACCCTGTTGTATCTCTTCTCCTCGCATAACTTATGCATCTTGTCGAAAAATCGTTTAACCTTTCCAGCAATATCCGGCAACAAACTGGAGCCTAACCTGTATTTCTCTGCCTCCTCTTCATTCAACCAGTAGGTTCCTGAGTAAGATAATAAGCCTTCGATCTCAAGATGGGTACAGTAGTGTGCAAGCTCATAACTGTATGGGCCGAGAAGATTCCATCTAAATTCGAAGGGGATCTTCACTCCAAGCCTCTTCATAAAATACACGGTCTTCTGCAAATCCAGCTTCCCTAAAATAGTCCCTCGGATCTCGAAGACCTTAACAAGGTTAGCTGTAAACTCATACAGCAATCCACTTCTCTGAGGCTGAGCCTCATCTATCATTCTTGATACCGTTATATCTTCCCTAACTTACTATATAAAATTTTAAATTGACGATATGGGTGCTTAAAAACGAAGAGTAAAAACTGTCTAAAAACCTAAAACCCTTCAGGCTTAACCCTTCTTGTCATCTAGTTCAACTCGGCAACATCCTCCTACATGAATGCCTAGGAATCTCCTTAATCACCCTTGAACAGCAGACACTCGTGGTTGAGAACTTGCAATATTGAGTCTTCTACTAAGGGAGCCTTATTCACGTCTGAAGCCCTGCTCTACCTTCTCTTCAAAAAACTGTCTCTGGGCCGGTCTTTTCTACTTGCGGATTTTGAAAGGCTGGTTTCAAGCCGGGTCATTACCCGGGGGAGCATAGAGAGGGTTTACGGGGAAGCGGGCTGAATACTGTTCGCAGGTTAACAGCATAACTGTTTAAGAGTAAGGGGAACATATTATTGTGGAGAAGCTTCTGGACAGGATTAGAGGCTCATGGGGAGTTAAGTTTTTCTCAAAGCATGTTTTTAAACCCTTCCTTTTCAACAGTGTTTCACAATCCTTGTAGAGGGATTTAAGCCATTTCGCGAGAAGCTTCCTCTCCTGCTCAGGAACATCACTAATCCTAATTACTTTCAACTTGCCCTCAACCACCATTTACTCCAGCTTAGAATTGAAAACCTTTCGAACCGTGCGTGTTGCGAAAGCCAAACGACACTAGCTCGCTAGTCATAGCTCGCGCTAGAATAAAAATCCGTCACCATATATTGTGAAAAACTGTTTCAGACGCGTACAATAGGGGTCGCGCACATTTGGAGGTTAGCCTAGCGTCACCCTTTTTCCGCCGCATAGAGAATCCGGTTTGAAGAGGATTACGAGTATTAGGGCGAGAATGGTGACTGTCAGGAAATAGAATGGGAAGATGGAGCTGGGAATATTTTCTTCGAAGAACAGTGTGGTGTTGGCCGCGTTTATGGAAGCATGGT
>JAWCMB010000077.1:0-8199 GCA_038850115.1 Thermoproteota archaeon | reverse complement strand
CCATATTAATTATAAATTGCACACCATGACTCGTTATTAATACATCAGGTTTAAAATCCACAACCGCCCTTTTTAAACCATTTAGCTATGGATTTTCAAATAGCTTGAACAATATAAGTCTTAGCACTTTAATTCCTTATCCGATAAATAGACCAGAACCATTATTCTCCTTTTTATTAGGTTTCTATCTGCTTCATATACTCTCTCTGAGTATCTATAAGTCACTGTTAATACTTCATGGTTGAAAGAGTGAAATTTAAATTTCTCTTGGTAGCCCGATAATTGGTAAAAGTAATCGATTATGTGTAAAATCCTCATTCGGTTTTACCTAATAATTCCTTTTTAGGCAACCTTGGCATAATCAATATTTTATTAAAGTTTAACAGCAAGCATCAATAAGGCAGCTCCTCTGAAAAGGTAAATTTTCTCACCTAGAAAAGAATCTAAAAAAAAAGATCAAGCTTCCAAAGGAGCTTCCAAAAAGTTACTGACTGCGTCAGACTTGGGAAGAGTTTTAAAAACGCAGATGTCACTGGCATTCTAATTCGAAGAAAGACCCGACGATAACGAACTATTGTAAACTCTTTTAAAACTTCCTCTAGTAGAGAAACTTCTCGAATAGGCAGTTCATAAGGATCTGACCTCTTTGATAATAAAGCTATTAACCGTGAGTCTTTACTAAAAATAGCCTCTCTCAGGCCTAGAGCGCCTCCCGTCTTCATGACTCTTGCTATTTCCATCAAACCTCTTCGCCAAAAAGGCAGGTGGTGGAGAACACCGAGACAGAAAACCCCGTTAAACACTCTTTCCCTAAATGGTAAATGCTCCAAGTCACAGATCAAATAACTTCCCCTATAATGCCTCTTTGCATGTTGTAATTGCATAGGAGAAATATCACACCCTATGAATTCGGCAATATGTGAATTTAGTGCAATAACCGACCGAGGCTGAGAGCCAATGCCAACTTCAAGAACTAGATACATATTTATATTCATTTGATAAATTGATTTGAATATTAACGAATCTTCTATGACATACCAACCTAAATCCAACTTTTCCTTTGGTTTTTGCCTTTCTTGATATCGCAATTCATATTTCTTTACTGGTTGATTACCGGATGGCGTGTGCTCGTTAAGAAATATGGGAAGATTCATATTTCTCTAGGTTCTGCTTTTAAGACTTCTTTGTAAACCTTTTCTAGCTTGGAAACGACATTTTCTATCGAGAAGCTAGATTTTACGATATTTATGCATTTTTCTGTAAACCTTCTACGCAACACTTCATCAGAGATTATATTGAAAATAGCGTCGGCTATATCATAAGGTGTGGGTTGGGTCACATAACCTACTTTGCCATCTATCCATTCTAAAGTATCTCCTATGTTAGTCGTTACTATAGGTGTTCTAGTAGCACAAGCCTCTAGAAAAGTCATTGGAAAACCGTAAAAGCAAGGCGTAACGAATACCTCAGCATCAACTAACGCCTTAAGCTTATCCTCTTTACTTACGAAGCCACTAAACATTACGGAATCATCTATGTTCAAGGATTTCGCTAAAGATTTCGCCTCGTTTAAGTACCCATCGTCTGGCCCAGCTATTACTAGAACCGCGTCTTTACAGCCTGTTTTCTTCACCAGATATGCGTAGGCTTTTATCAGGAGATCTATGCCTTTAATCCTGTGGATTCTGCCCAAGTAGAGTATGATCTTCCTGTTCTCAGATATGTTGTACTTGCTCTTGAAGGAGCCTTTAGGAGGAAGGTCAGCATACTCAGACAAGTCTATGCCGTTAGGAATTATGGCAATCTTCTCCTCTGAAACACCCATGGCCCTATACTGCTCAGCCTCAAAACTGTTAAGAGCAATAACCCTAGAAGCGTCTCTTAACAATATATGTCCAAAGAGTACATCGTAAATCCACTTTAACTTTTTCCAAGACCCAATTCTAGGAATAGAGCCATGAGCTTGCAATATATAAGGAACACCGTGTCTTTTTGTATAGTAGTGAATTATAACATTCTGAAAAGTTCTATATTCGTGAAGATGGACAATATCAAAGTTTCTGACATCTTTCTTTAATCTTGAAACAAGTTGAGGTGTTATGAAAAGTTTTAATTTTCTAACAAGAGTCATGGAAATGTTTCTGAAATGATAAACCTTAATCCCCTCAAGTTCATTAGCATAATTCCCATCTATCCGCGAATTAAAATTTTTAACGTCACTCGTATATACCACAACTTCATGACCTCTTTTCATAAGTTCTCTTGAAATTTGATAGGCTATTTTTACAGGGCCACCGAAGGCGTAAGCTGGTGGAAAATATGGCACCACTTGAAGAATCTTCATGCCGTATGATCTCTAAACATTTTCTTTTTTATCCACAAGACATCAAAATCTCCATCATTCTTAGTCCTATCTTCTCTATCGTCAAGTTTTCTTCAACATATCGTCTTCCTGAAACTCCGAGTTTCTCCGCCATTTGCTTGTTTCCCTTTAGGAGTATTATCGCTTCAGCCAGCTTCCTGTAGTCTCCGGGTTTAACCACTATTCCTGAGCCTGTCTCCTTCACGTGCTCTGCTGGTTGTCCTTCTGCGATGCATATTATTGGTTTTCCAACCGCTTGATACTCGTATAGTTTTGAGGATATTCCCAAGTATGGTCTCCCGAAGTCTTTTAAGGGTAGTAATAGAGCGTCCGCTTGGCCTAGTAGTTCAGCCACCTCATCTCTGCTCAAAACATTGTCGATTATCCTCACGTTTTTAACTTTCATCTCCTTAACACTTCTCTTGACAGAATCCATTAGCTCTCCTGCTCCCTGAAGCACTATCTCTATATCTTCATGCTGCTCTAAGAGTTTCGCCGCCTTAATCACCTGATTAAAGTCGTAGGCTACTGAGAATGCTCCGCTATACAGCACTGTAAACTTCCCGTCATCTTCATTGGACGATGGCTCGAATCTGCTTGTGTCTACTCCGCCCCTGACAACGTGTATCTTGCCCTCTGGAATCTTGTAGTTGCCGCTTATTACTTTAACGTATCCTGGGCTTATCGGCGTTATCGCGTCAGCTATAGTGTATGCTACCTTAGCCAAAGCCTTCACAATCCTCTTCATGAATCCTGATCTTATTGCTCCTATGTCAACGGGGTCCTCAGGCCAGAGGTCGTCGACGTTGAGAACCACTGAACACCTGTGCATCAAACGGTATGCTAAAGCCGGCATTATTACTAGAACCTGCGGGTTTGAGGCGAATACTGCATCAATTTTTCTGACGATTAGTAGTGGGAATAGGGAGGATATTAGGAAGGCTGCGAAAAGGATCATCCTGTTTGCTAAGCCCTTTGCTGGAATAGGCGGTACAAATGTTCTTATAACTTGGAAGCCATCCATGTGCTCAATGGAAAGCGCTCTCCTCCTCAGGTTTTTAGGAACATTTCCAGCGGGATAGTGTGGGAACCCTGCTACCACAGTTACCTCTGCCCCGTTTAGCAAGAGGCCTTTGGCAACGTTGTAGGCTCTGGTTGAGCTTCCACCCATGTCTGGCGGGAATATTTGGGAGATTATGAGAATGTGCATCAGGATTCTATTGTTTTTAACGTTCTCCCAGTTCCGCTGAACTATTCGTGACTTCCTTTAGTAGCTTAAGGAATTCCTCCCTTGTTAATCCCGCTTGCGTTATGATTGCGAGGAGTGTACCTTTCTTCACATGGTCGTGGCGGGGAACGGTTACTCTTCTCCTACCGTCAGTCAAATAGATGTGACCCCCTTTTGATGAACTGTTTCAAATCCTGCTTTGGACTTTTTTGATTATTTCTCGTTAAGAGAGCGCAGGGAGCTTTTCAGACAGTTATTTCTACCATTTCTTTCCTCTGTTTTAGTCTTTCCAGCTCCTCGGGAAAGGCTTCTAAGTAGCCTTCTATCGCCTCTCTAATGTTTACCAAGGCCTCTTCTCTCGTCTCTCCCTCGCTAATGCACCCCGGTAGCTCTAAGCATTGGACCGAATACCCTCCCTCATCTTCTTCGCTCAAGATGACTGTAAGCCTCAATCTCTTAACCCGAACCATTTTGTTTTAACAAGAATACTGTCGTACCCTATCATTATAAGCATTTCAGCTTTAAATTCGACACTTAGAGACAAAATCCAATTCTCGCCTGCCTCCATTAGAATTTTACGCATGCCTTAATGCTTTCCCAGTTCTCTCTGAACCATTCGTATACTCTTTTAATACCTGTCTTCATGTCCGTCTTAGGCTCGTAGCCAAGTATTCTTCTAGCTTTCTCTATGGATGCTCTTCTCTTGATAACCTTGTCCCAGTCTCTTCGGGATTTATACATTATTCCCGCCTTGTTTCCAGTTATCTCGTTTATCCAGTTAGCAAGGTCTATCACCCTAGTCTCTGTCTCTGAAGCAAGGTTTATCGCCTCCCCAATGGCTTCTTTAACAATCCCGATCCTAAGCGTACCGTCCACAATGTCATCGACAAATGTGAAGTCCCTCGTCTCCTCCCCTGTCCCAGTTATCGGAAGAGGCAGGTTATGCATAGCCCACCATATGAAGTTTGGTATTACGTTCCTGTACCTTCCAGGAACCTCACCCGGCCCGTAGACATTGAAGTATCTGGCTATCGCCACCGGAAGCTTGTAGTAGTCGTGAAAATAGTTGCAGTAGAGCTCACCCACAAGCTTGTTAATCTGGTACGGCGTGTCAAGATGCAGGGATACGAAGTCCTCCCTCAAGGGGAGTGGAGCCTGGCTTCCATATACTGAGCAACCGGAGGATGCAAAGATGAATCTCTCAACACCGGTAAGGTTTGCATACTCCAGCATCTTGAGAGTGCCTAAGCCATTTACCAGCAGGTCTGTTTCAGGATGGTCCACGCTATTCTGGTTTGCAAAGTGTGCTGCAAGATGGAAAACGTAGTGCGGTCTGTAGCTGAACGCCCTTTTCAACCCCTCCTCGTCGAGAATGCTCCCCTTTATTAGTACGATCCGCGGATCCTTAGGTATATTCCACTCGTATGACGCTGAGAAATCGTCTATTATGACTATTTTCTCAGGCTCAGCTTTCAAAAGTGTCTTAGTAAGGTTTGTCCCTATGCATCCTGCTCCCCCTGTTATCAGAATCCTCTTGTCACCGTATCTGTTGGAAATCTCTTTAGAATCCATTCTCTCACCTTGTTCCGTATTTTTTCTTAAACCATTCCACTGTTCGTCTCATGCCTTCTTCAACTGGAACTGTCAACTTGAAACCGAGGTCTCTCTTAGCCTTTGAGGAGTCGGGTGTCTTAATCTTAGTTGTGAATGGTTCAGCCTCCTTGTAGGTTACCTTAGAGTCATCATTGCCTAGAAGTCTAAGAATCAGGTCTGAAACATGCTTGACCTCGTACTGCTCATCCCCACCGAGATTATAGACTTCTCCGGACTTGAAATTGTCAATGATGTTAGCAAGGGTCCTGCAGATATCCTCAACATACTCAAGCGTCCTCTTGTGTCCCAGATACACAGTGTAGGGCTCATCGTGGAGAGCCTTGTATATGAACTTGGGTATCCAGCCTCTGTAAGGAGTGTAATGTTCCCCTGGACCATAAACATTGAAGAGCCTTACCCTTACTGTTTCTGTTCCAAACATGGCTGAAGAATTCAATATCTGTAGCTCGTTGACCCATTTACTTATCGCATAATCGTTCATTTGTTTTATAGGAATTCGGTCCATAACATTCTCATTCATCACACCGTCGTAGTCTCCATAGACTTCCGCGCTTCCGAAAAATATCATTCTAAACTTTTTCTTCTCCTGCATCCTTATGATGTTCTTGGTTCCTACAGCGTTAGTCATCCATAGGTTCTCATAATAGTCTTCTCCATTCCATCTTCCGTATTCTGCAGCAGCATGATAAATATATTCAAAGTTATTAGATTCGAATAATCTTTCAACCTGTCTGTATCTGCTGACGTCACATCTTATGGATTTTGGGTCTTCCGAGTGTCTTAAGTCGCATAGCCACACATCATGGTCTCTTCTCCTTAGCTCCTTAACAAGGTTTGAGCCTACGAACCCTAATCCTCCCGTAACAAGTATCTTAGACAATGCATCAAGCCTTTGAAATTATGCTTATAATTCTTTCTCCACTCTTTCCGTCTCCAAACGGGTTTACCCAATCCCTCTTTTTACTCGTCATTATTCTGGCTTTTTCAACTATTTTTTCCGGTTCTGCACCCGCTAGGGTATTCGCACCGACTTCTAGGGTTTCTGGTCTTTCAGTATTGTATCTTAGAGTAACGCATGGAACCTTTAAAATGCATGCCTCTTCTTGAACTCCTCCAGAATCTGTAAAAACGAGTCTCGCGTTGCTTAGAAGCTTGAGGAATGTCAGATAATCCAATGGTTCCACTAGTCTTATGCTATTGCTAATACTTATATTGAATTGTGCTAGTCTTTTCTTTGCTCTCGGATGTATTGGATAGAGCATGGTTGTTTCAAATTCTTCAGCTACTTTTTCTAGCCCTTTCAATATCTTTCTTAGTCTTTCCTCACTATCGACATTCTCTTGCCTATGTAGCGTAACTAGAAAATACTTGTCTCCCGCTTCCTTTGGCAACTCTATTTCCTCAGCCAGTTTCAAATTCTGCATAACAGCGTCGACTATGGTATTCCCTGTAATGAAAACCTTTTCCTTAGCTATTCCCTCTTTAAGCAGGTTTTCCTTAGCTTTCTTAGTAGGTGCAAAAAGGTATTCTGAAATATGGTCTGCTAGAATACGGTTTATCTCTTCAGGCATCTCCTTGTCATAGCTCCTGAGACCTGCTTCAACATGACCAACCTTTATCAAGAGTTTAGATGCAGCTAAGGCTCCCGCTAACACAGTATTTGTATCCCCCTCAACCAAAACAATAGTAGGTTTTTCAGTCTGCAATACCTTTTCAATTCCTATGAGCATTTTTCCAGTCTCTTCAGCGTGGGTTCCTGAGCCTACTTCAAGGTTGTACTTTGGTTTTGGCAGATTCAACTGCTCAAAGAAAACCTTGTCCATGTTGCACGAATAGTGTTGACCTGTATGTAAGATGAAAAAATCTAAACCCCTATTCTCCAGCTTCTTAATTATCGGAGACATCTTAACTATCTCTGGTCTCGTCCCTAAAACTACGGCTATCTTCAATTAATATTCCCTTGCCCTAAAGATCACTGTTCTCTATCAGTATAGCGTTCCATAAATCGATAAAATAATAAGCATCCTATGGCTTTTTATTATTTTTCGTTAGTTTCTTGCCAAGCCTCGATATCGCATAGAGCATGAGTGAGGCTATGAAGAGTATTGTACCTACGAAGAGCGAACCGAGCGTTATAAGAGCTATCGGTACGCTGAAATACCTAGTCATGTTGAAATACCACATAAGATATGTCCCCGTTACTATACCTGCGATTATCAGAAAAATTCCAGGCACTCCTAACAACAGCAACGGTCTCTCCTCAATGATTAGCCTGAGAGCGATTCCTACGAGTTCAGCCCCATGCCTCACAGGATTCTTCTTCGAGGTTCTCTCAAGCCCTCTATATCTTACGGTTATTGGCACTTCCACCACCCTTAAACCATTTTTTGCTACTATTGCCAATTGCTCCGTTTCCACACCGTAACCCTTAGCCTCACAAACTTCCAACAGTTCCAATACTTTACCCGAATATGCCCTGAAGCCACTTTGTGTGTCCCTAGCAATCTTCTTACCACTCTTTCTTCCGAGAAAGTTAATTACTCTTAAACCTAGTCTGCGATAGAAAGGAGCATCCACTTGAGACCCCTCCACGTATCTTGAACCTATAACGGCATCAGCCTCTTTCCTTACTATTGGTTCAATGATTCTCGGTATCTCATCTGGGTTGTGCTGACCATCAGCATCTAAAAACACAACTATATCCGGTTTAAACTTCTTTACATGCATTATTAAGGTTATTATGGCTACACCTTTTCCCATGTTTCTTTCATTCCTTATAACTTCTACGCCTAATTTCTCAGCTATTTCCCCGGTTAGGTCTGTTGAGCCGTCGTCGCACACGATAACCTTGTCAACGTGCCTCATTGTCTTGATTACTACGCTCGCTATTGTTCTTTCCTCGTTGAACGCAGGGATGCAGGCAACTATGAAATGCTTAAAGTCCAAAGGGTTTTAGCAACAGTTCTCTGCTACCTAGCCAAAGCAAGTAGTTCTT
>JAWCMB010000076.1:1605-8281 GCA_038850115.1 Thermoproteota archaeon | reverse complement strand
AGCGTATGCTAGCGTTTAGCTTTACTTCAATATTGTCAAGAATAGTTGACTTCTCCTCAAACAGTCTGCATTGTTCCTTTCCCCCACATTGAGCATCCGGAACGCCGTTTGCCCGCCTAAACATGGAACTCTCAGGCTTTAAATAAAACTCAAATTGAACAATAGCATTTACTCCTTCACTATAATAGTGATGCATGTTTGATGCAATGTGCTACTAAAGTTTATAGCGCACTAGCCCATACTGTGAGGGCGAAGCTAGTGATGCTTGTGTCGATAAGCGAGAACACTTGGCTATCCATATTAAAGTAAACCCAAGCATGCCTGCAAAACGCCCTTTGAGTAACGCTGTATTCTCGTCATGCCGTAGATTCTTCATGCGCCAATTCCTTTTACATTGGGCTTTAAGCATTTAATTTAACCTTCCTACAATTTTAAAACTTTCAAGACGGGAACCCTTCTCTACTCCAGCTATGAGCCGAGTTCTAACTGAGCAGAACACTATTCTTAAAAATAAAACTTAATAGCAGGATTATGAATCAGTTTTCTTATGGAGTACAGGCTTCTAGGCAGAACCGGCTTCAAGGTAAGTATTCTAGCCATAGGGGGCTGCGGCCCGGGTGTGGCCCCAAACCTAGAGGAAGGCCTGAAGGCCTTTGAAAACGCTTTAGAGAAAGGCATTAACATGGTTGACGTGGCGCCCAGTTATGGAGATGCGGAAACCAGGCTTGGGCAACTAATAAGAGAGAACCGTAGCAGGCTGTTCATAACTGAGAAAACCCTTGAGAGAACCAGGGAGGGTGCTTGGAGGGAGCTGCTGCAAACCATATCCCGTTTCAACATTGAAAACTTGGACGTATACCAGTTTCATGCGGTCAGCTCGCTGGAGGAGCTTGAGAAGATTTTCAGCGGAGACGGCGCTATGAAAGCGTTTCTGGAGGCTCGTGAACAAGGATTGATAAGATACATAGGGATAACAGCCCATTCAGACATGAGGATTGTTGTTAAAGCCCTTGAAAAATTCGACTTCGACACCGTGCTGATCCCCGTAAACGTCGGAAGCATGATTGCCCCCGCGCCTGAGAACGATTTTAAGCCTGTTCTAAAAATAGCGCGAGACAGGGATATTGGAGTCATCGCCATTAAGGCCATCGCCATGAGGAGATGGGTTGGGGAGAGGAAATACCAGACATGGTACGAGCCGTTGGAGGAGCAGGAGGATATTGACAAGGCGGTGTGGTTCACCCTCTCCCAGGACCCGGTTGCAACCTACTCCATGGCGTGCGACATAAGGCTTTGGCCCAGGATAATGAGCGCTGGCGAAAGGTTCAGAAGGCTATTCTTAGAGGAGCAGGAGGATGTTTTAAGCCACTTCAGGGGCAAGGGGGTACGCCCTCTTTTCCCAGAACTATGAATAGGAGGCCAGTTTCCGTAAGGAGGCTTTTGCATCTCTCAAACCTAGTTCGAAAACTATTGGGCCAGAGAAATCGACTTGCTTCAAAGTTTTTAAAAAGCTCTTCAAGTTTAGATCTCCAGCCCCCAAGGGCAGATGGTCCCTTATGACCAGCCTGTCACCCTCTATTCTCCTATAGGCGTCGTGCAAATGTATTTCTCCAAGTTTTTTCGAGGATTTTTTAAGAGCCTCCTCAACACTTATTTCTCCAGAGTATCCGGCAAGAATATGCCCAGTGTCTATGCAGATCGACGTATCGAACTCCCCGGCGATTTCAAGTGTTTTAGAGAACGGGAACTCTATTGACTCCAAGGCTATTCTCCGCGAACCCACACCCATGTCTGACACGCATGAAACTATTTGCTTAACGCTTCTTGAAGCATTCTTAGCAAGGACTTGGAAAAACAACTCCTTATAGTTTTTACTTATCTCCATCCTGTTTACCTCCGCAGCAAGAGGGCCTGCTACATGAAGAACGTAGGCTAGGGGTTTAAGATCCTCCAGGATCTCAACCGGCTTAACAACCGCGTTGACCGAGGCCTTCCGAATATCCTCCACGGGAGAATCCAGCTCGATAGACCAGATTGGTAGGTGTACTGAGAAACTGGTACCCTTATCCTTCATTGATACCCATTCCTCAATGTTCTCCTTCGAGAAAGATGCTGGAAGAATATAGTAAAGATCCGTGCTAAGCTCGACATGCTCAAATCCGCTTTCAACAGTCTTCCTCACGAGTTTCGCATAATCGAGGAGTACTGCACCATTTTCAAGTTCTAAACCTTCCATTACGCCCTCCAGCGAGAGCGCCGTAGCCCCAAGCCTTAATCCAGCGTGGCTCCACATATTTCTGCAATCCATGGAATGGTTATAAAGACTTGCTCGCTCATATTATGGCCTCAGGCATGAGGACAACCCTACTGGCCTCGTTTAAAACGATTAACTGGGCCTCACCCACCGGGACCACCCTTCCGTTCAAGACTATGGTAAAGTCCTCCGAAAGCATTTCTGTTCCGGTTGCGAAGACTCTTTCCTTAAACCTCCTACCATATTTGTCAGCCATTTTCTTAATCAGGTTGTAAACGGTACTCCCTTCCTCCACTTCCACCAGCGTCTCATTAGACCCGACAACATCCCGGAACTGGCCAACAAGCTCCACACGTATCTTCATGTGTAATACCGGAAAGCGTGTGAATTATTAAGGATTACTACTGGAAGCAGATAGCTTACAGATATAACAGCATTCTGCTTCAACATAATTATTTAGCAAATGAACCCGCGGCAGCGCGCATTTCCCAGCTCTTTCCGATGCAAGGGCATTAAACACTTATTAGGTGGACTCGCTGTTTTTAAGACTGCATTCATAGTGAACACGAAATGAACGAGAATAAAATCTTAGAGAGCCCTTACGTAAGGTTTGAAGTTTCAAACGACGGATCCTACAGAATGATGGATAAAAGGACGGGCGTAGTCTGGCATTCTAACCCCTATGTTAAACGCTTCGGCTCCGCAACAGTTGAAGTTGAAGGAAGGAGGGCGTGGCTCTCCCTTGACAGCTTTGAGGCATCTAAGAACGGTGAAAGCGTTCGGATGAGGTATAAGCATGACGGGATGGAGGTTGGGTTAACAATAATCGTCAGGTTGCTAGACAGTGAAACACTAGAGGTTTCCTACGAAACCGCGGATGGCTTAAAGGTTGAGAGCATTAGGCTGCTTGAAGACGCGTTCTGGGCAACCGACGCCGACAAAGGCTACTTTGTTGTTCCTGTGCGTGAAGGGTTGCTGATCCCGTCTGACAGCGGGCTCATATTCGCTCACACCTTCGAAACATTCGCATACGAAGGCTGCCACATGGAGATGCTGGGGTTGGTTAAGAAAGGGTCGGCAGCCTTGATCACTTGGCACGACCCATATGTGACTGCTGAGGTCAGAAGCACGATTGATTCGGCAGCAGTGCAGGGGAGGCAGATCCTTTCCCTATCGCTCAACTTAAAGAGGACAGCTAGAGCATTCAAAATAAGGTTTCTCGGCAGTGGTGGTTATGTCGAGATTGCAAGAGCCTACAGGGAGGAGGCGCTGAGAAAAGGATGGCTGGTAGACTGGAAACAGAAGATTAGGCAAACGCCAGACGCATCGAAACTATTCGGCGCCTCCAACTTCAAGCTTTGGTCATGTCTCGACAGGCGCTTAGACTGCAAGGGTAATGAAAAATATCTAATGGTCAATTGGACGTTTAGAGAAGCTGCTGAGATAGCTGAGCATTTGAAGAGGGACCTTGGGGTAGAGAAGGCACTCTTCATCATAGGTGGGTGGATCCACCGCGGTTACGACAATCAGCATCCAGACATATTGCCAGCAAACCCGGAATGCGGCGGAAACGCTTCACTGGCAGAGGCCTCTGAACGCGTGAAAAGCCTCGGGTACGTTTTCTGCCTGCATGACAACTATCAGGATATCTATAGGGATGCACCATCATGGAGTGAAAGCCACGTCATGAAGAATCGGGATGGAAGCCTTGCAAAAGGCGGGTTCTGGGCAGGAGGTCAAGCATGGCTGGTCTGTTCAAAGAAAAGCCTTGAGCTTGCTGAGAGGAACCTGCCTAGGGTTAAGGAGCTGTTCAACCCGAATGCCTACTTCAACGATACAACTTTTGCAGCCGGGCTTTACGAATGTTATGATCCAGATCACCCGCTCACGAAATGGGATGACATGAGGTACAAGCAAGAGCTGTGCAAATACACGATGACGTTGTTTGGAATCTACGGGTCCGAGTGCGGAAGGGAATGGGGAATACCCTTCAGCCATTTCTTCGAGGGGCTTGCTGGCGTCAGTGGAAAGCATTACCACGTGTTAGAACCATCCTCCATGGGGGCTAGAGTAATCCCGTTCTTCGAAATGGTTTATAGGGATTGCATAGCCGTTTACGGTAAATACGGTTATGATTACAGTAGGGCGGCAGGATATGTCTTGCACCACATCTTAATAGGAAGGCCTCTGCACTATCACTCCTGGGAAAGAGGCCTATACTGGAAAAAAGCCGGGGAGAACGAGCCGTTAGGATGGCCCTACGACATGTCGTGCTTCATCCGCGCGGACGGAGGCTGGGCAGAAGGCCTGTGCTTAGCCGATAGGTTCATCAAAAACACGCATGAGATCCTTTCACCACTTTATGAAATCACTGCTGAAACGACTGTAACAAGACACGAGTTCATGACGCCCGATTACAGGGTTGAACACGTGGTGTTCGGGGAAAACGTGGATGTTGTGGTGAACAAGGCGGCTGGAGAATTCGGGGGGATAAGCGGATACGAGGACTACGTGTGCTTTTCAAAAATGGGTGGGGAGGTTGTACTCCCGCCATTCGGCTTCTTGATCGAGTCGCCGACGTTTATAGCTTTCCACGCTCTAAGCTGGGGCGGCGTGAAGTATGAGAAGCCGGTGCTATTCACTATAAGGAGCCTAGACGGGAAACCGATTAGCGAGTCAGGTAAGATCAGAGTGTTCCATGGGTTTGGCGAGCAGGAATTGAGAATCAGGGGAAGAACATGCCGCGTAGCCAAAGAAGAAATACTCGTCTTCTAAAACATTGGCTCAACACCTGTAGAGGCCCCCATAGATAGAACAGCAGTGGCTCTCACCAGCGTTTGCAACCCCGGAGCAGAACATGGTAAAAATCCTGTAAACCTTATCTGTCCGGGAAGACAGCCATATTCGATGGGAAGGGTTTATCTGGCCTTGCAGTTCGATACTGAGGATTTCATAACCCCGGAGGCAGACGACATTCTTCTGGACATCATAAGTATTTTAGACCAGTTTAACGTTAAAGGGTCTTTTTGTCTAGTCGGCGAAAAAGCAAGGGTTTTGGAGAGGCGTGGCAGGCTCGACGTTCTAGAGGCTCTTAGAAAACACGACGTAGCCTACCAGTCAAACTTCCACTCGACGCACCCAGTAATATCAGAGTACTTGAAAGACAAGGGCTGGGATGAAGGCATTGAGGTGTTTAAGAGGCATGAGGGCCCTGGATTGGAGTACTTGAAAAGGCTCTTCAGCGTTGCCCCCTCTGCTTTCATACAGCCCGGCGGCAGCTGGGCGCCCCAGGCTCCGTACGCAATGAGGGAGATGGGGGTTCCCCTTTACGTGGACGGAATCTTCCAGGAATACCCCGTGTGGTTTTGCGGCAGCCTCTGCTTCAAAGCAGCAATGAGCTTCCCTGAGCATTCAACCCTTGCCGACCTCAACATGCTGAAATCCAGGTTTGAGGAAATTTATAGCAATAAAGTCGGCGGCGGGCTGATAACCGTTTTCACGCACCCATGCATGTTCGTCACAGAAGAATTCTGGGACGCCGTCAACTTCTCCCATGGAAGAAACCCTCCCCCAGGAGAGCTTGCGACACCCCGTCTAAGGAGCAGGGAAAAGGTTAAGGAGTCGCTGCAGGTTTTTCAGGCCTTCATAAGTTTTATTCTAAACCACGGTGTCAAAACAGTCACGTTCAGGGAGGCTGCAGAGCTGTTCCGCGAGCCTGAGGAGCGGAAGGCGGATCGAGACCAGATTCAAGTCCTAGCTAGCAGGGCGTCTAAGCATAACGACTGGCAAGTCGTTGACGACGTGTCTGTTTCCCCCGCGGAGATGTTTCGGCTCTTTACAGGCTTAGTCGCAGACCTTTTTCAAGAAGGCTTTGAGCCGGAGGCTGAGCCCATACGTTTCACGCTTGGGCCAACATTAAGAACCCCGGGGGAAAACGCTGCGGGAAATATCGGTATAAAAGACATCTTAGAGGTTTCTCTTCTTGCCAAAAGCTTCATGGAGACGCGTGGAGAGGTTCCTCCAGCCATATCTAAAAACGGGATTACTTATGGCCCGGGTTTTATTTTAGAGGTTTCCGCCAAGACTGTGTCCCACTACCTTAAGCATGGAAGCCTACCGGACAGTGTTGAGGCTCTCGGCCTCCCTAATGTTCCAGAAGTCGTACAAAGATGGGACTTGGTTAAAAGAATTAATGAACAGTGGAAGTGGGTGATTTTCCCAGTTGGCTTTAAATCCAGAATCATCGAGGACCTGACTCTGATGCAGGCTTGGAGCATGCGGCCGGCCGTCTCAGTGGAAAGTGGAAAACAGGCGGAAAGCCCTTCTGAAACCTGAACCTGCAAATCAGCGGTGGAAACCGTTAGTAAAATTAATATTGCCCGAGAACTTCCTGGCAGCATGAGTCATTATGTAATAGAGGTT
>JAWCMB010000076.1:0-1476 GCA_038850115.1 Thermoproteota archaeon | reverse complement strand
CGGGCAAAATTTCGTGGAGATAACTCCCATGATCATAGAACGCGTTAAGAGAAGCGGTGTTAGAAACGGAGTCTGCTTCATCCATGTTCCTCACACAACCGCAGGCATAACTGTAAACGAGAATGCTGATCCCAGTGTCGCCAAAGATATTCTCAACACCTTAAACCGTTTAATACCCGTGGATGGCGACTACAACCATTTTGAGGGTAATGCTCACGCCCATATAAAGGCAAGCATAGTTGGGCATAACGCAACCCTGCTGGTGGAGGAGGGGGAACTCATGCTTGGAACCTGGCAAGGGGTTTTCCTTTGCGAGTTCGACGGGCCGAGGAAACGGAGAGTTTTAGTTAAAATAGTGAGCGAATAACTGCAAGACAATGCTTGAAACCGGAAACTGATGGAGACAGAACATTATTGGCGCGCTCTAACGTTTTTAAGCCAGTTTCACGCCAAGAATATTCGTGAGCAAATATATAAGGCATGTGGAGAAGACAGCCTCCGACACACCCGGCTGCAGGCACCATAGGCGGAAAGAAGCAGCCTTGTTAAGGAATGGAGTGTTGTAGGTGCGGATAAGATGAGTTTGATTAGAGTAGGGGTTATAGGTTGCGGCTTTATCGGGAAATATCATGCTCGAACCTATTCGGAATTACCTGGAGTTAAGCTCTTAGCGACTGCGGATGTTCTTGAGGAGAGAGCGAGGAAGGTGGCAAAGGAATTTGGGGCAGAAATATGGTATACTGATTATAACGAACTCTTGGCGAGGCCTGACATCGACGCTGTTAGCATCGCGGTTCCGGATCATCTGCATCGGAACCCCACCGTGGCGGCGGCAAAGGCTGGGAAGGCAGTGCTTTTGGAGAAACCTATTGCAACAACATTGAGGGATGCGGATGCCATAATAAACGCCGTTAAGAGAGCAGGCGTCCCTTTCCTAGTTGGCCACATAGTTAGGTTCGACTACAACTATGTTAAGGCTAAGGAGTACGTGGATAAAGGCTCGCTCGGCGACCCTGTTTCCATCTGGGCGAGGAGAAACAACTCTATAACCTCTCCCAGGAGGCTTAGAGCCTGGCTTAAGGAAACCTCCCCGCTTCTTTTTCTAGGCGTTCACGACATAGATATAATGAGGTGGATCATCGGGAAGAATATTACTAGGGTTTACGCTGAGGCGGAGAGCAGGGTTCTTAAACCCCATGGTGTGGAGGATGCCGTCTGGTCCCTTTTCAGGTTTAAGGGGGGCACCCTGGGTGCTTTGGAGAACATTTGGGTTCTACCCTCAAACATGCCCTTCGACTTTAAGCTTGAGCTTGTGGGAACACGGGGCAGTCTCTGGATAAGCCAGCCTAATGATGGTTTCGTATTCTGGGGTGAGGGAGGACCAGAAACCCTGTCCTACTACCAGCCAGTCATCCGTGGAAAGGTTGGGGGGTATCTTAGGGAGGAGATTGCCCACTTCATAAACTGTGTGAGGGG
>JAWCMB010000075.1:0-8456 GCA_038850115.1 Thermoproteota archaeon | reverse complement strand
TACCGTAACTACGTACCCAACCTTGCCGTCCACCTTAAGATGGTAAGACTTACCAACGTTGTATGAGGGGACAGCCTCAACCTTAACCCCTGAGACATCCATATCCATGCCGGGCTTAACTATCTTATACTCTAAGCCTAACAGCCTGAATTTCGCCTCACACTCCTTGGAGCCGATTACAAGAGTTTGGGAGGAAGAAACCTTCTTAATATCGTCGACACTCAAATGGTCGAAATGGCTATGTGTAACAAGGATTATGTCTGCAGCGGGACCGCCTTTAATCTTGAAGGGATCTATGTAGATTGTTTTACCCTCGCCAACTATTCTGAAGCCGGCGTGCCCCAGCCAAGATATCTTGACACTCTTAACCTCTATCAAACTGAAACTAAGTATATAAAGTTATGCCTCGACGGTTTAAAACAAAAAATTAGAAGTGCTTCTGTCTCAACATAAGTTAGATGGAAGTAAGGAATAATTATTTTCTAACTCTTTTTACGCCGAAGGATTATCAACTCGTGTACTCCGAAGAACCCTAGAACCAAGCCTATGAGTGAAAGCGCGTATACGAAGAAGCAGAAAACTATTGTCAGCGAATCATCGAAAACTAAAACATTAATTACCATGAGGAATGAGAGAATAAAACTTAGTAGCATAAGGAAGACTCCGAGCGTTATTTTAAAACGTGGCTTATCTAGCTTTCTCATATAGCCAGCACTTCACATAATGGTCCTTATTAACTTCTAAGAAAGCAGGCTCCTTAATATCGCATATCCCTTTCATGAAGTTTGGGCACCTGGGACTGAAACGGCATCCTGGGGGTGGATTAATCAAATCCGGCGGTTCTCCTGAAGGCACTTCCTTAATGGAAAAACGGTTCGATGGATCAGGATCAGGTATCACGTTTAACAATGCTTTAGTGTAAGGATGCAACGGGTTTCTCAATATCTCTTTAGTATCTGCGCATTCAACAATATGAGCAGCATACATGATGTAAATTTTTTCTGAGAAATATCGTGTTGTCGAAATATCATGTGTAATGTAGATTATGCTCAACTCGTATTTTCTCTGAAGATCCTGTAAAAGCCTCAAGATTTCAATTCTTACTGAAGCATCCAGCATCGAAACCGGTTCATCCGCAATTATCAGCTTCGGTTCAAGAATGATCGCTCTGGCAATGACAAGTCTTTGCTGCTGTCCTCCGCTAAGCATATGCGGGTATTTCTTAATGAAATCCTCAATAGGGGTTAATCTAACTTGCTCTAAAGCATTATGAATTCTTCTCTCTCTCCCCTTTCTATCTTTAATGCCTTGAATTACCAAGGGTTCTTCCAAAATCCTTCTTACTGTCATGAACGGTGGTAATGCACCAAACGGGTCTTGTTGAACAAGACCTGTCTCCCTTCTATACCATTTTAACTCGTTAGATTTCAAATGCGTTATGTCTTTGCCGTTGAAAAATATTTTCCCATCAGTTGGTTCATATAGACGGAGTATAGTTTTACCCAGCGTGGTTTTTCCACACCCGCTTTCGCCTACTACGGATATTGCTTCCCCCCTTCCGAGGTGCAGATCAACTCCGTCCACAGCCTTTATGTAAACCCGGCTGAAAAACCCTTTCCTAACTGGAAAATACTTTTTTAATCCTTCAATATTCAACAATGCTTCCCTCATATTGTTAATCCCTCTCATATAGCCAACATCTTACGTAGAAGTCTTTCTCTAAGAATTTTATAGGAGGATCTTCAACGCATTTGTCGAATCTCCATGGACATCTTTCTCTAAACCGGCATCCTTTAGGGGGGTTCAGGAGGCTCGGTGGGGAACCAGGTATGTGGTCAAGCTTCTTATCTACTCTAAGTGTGGGAACGCTCTCCATGAGTTTTCGAGAGTAAGGGTGAGCAGGATCATTGTAAAACTTTTCTACGCTGTTGAATTCGACGATTTGCCCAGCATACATCACTGCAACCCTGTCTGCCAGCTCACTCGAAAGGCTTACGTCGTGTGTTATGAAAATCATGCTTGGCTTATACTCCTCCTTAATTTTCTTCATCAGATTCATGATGTTGGCTTGTGTCAACACGTCTAGAGAGGATGTAGGTTCATCAAGAAGCATTAACTCTGGTTTAATCATAAGGGACATTGCTATTATAACTCTCTGCCTCATTCCGCCGCTCAACTCGAAAGGGTAGCGATTCAAAAATTCCTCGCTTATTCCGAGTCTCCGCAATGTTTTTGTAGCTATTTCTAAGGCTTCTCTCTTACTGGCCTTGTTTTTTACGACAATTGGTTCAATCATCTGGTCGCCTATCTTAAGAACATCGTTCAGCGAGTTTAAAGCTGCCTGAGGAATATACGTTATCTTAACCCATCTTATTTCCTTCTCGAATGTTTTCTCATTAAGTTCCATTAGGTTTAAACCATCTAGTAAAACGGTACCTTTATACACCGACACGTTTCTAGGCAGTACTCTTATCAGTGATTTAGCCAGTGAACTCTTTCCGCATCCAGATTCCCCTATCACTGCAACAGTCTCTCCCTTTCCCAAGGAGAATGAAACATTGTCGACTGCTTTAACCTCACCCTTCGTAGTCTTATAATACATCACAAAATCCCTTACATCAAGGTGTTTCCCATCCATTAAACTACATCTCCTTAAGCTTCGGGTTGAATATTCTATCAAGTGTGAAGCCCAATAGGGCAAAGCCCATGCATGTAATTGCAAGCATGACGGATGGTTCTAAGACCCAATAGTACAAACCCTTATAGAGGGCTCCATACCTAAATGCATCCTCGATTATTTTTCCCCACGTCGGTGTTAATGGGTCACCTACGCCCAGCAGGGCTAACACGGCTTCTAGGAACACGAAGTCTGGAACTGAAAGAACTATCGATGGAATAAGCGTAGGTAAAACCTTTGGTATCATGTATCGAGTTACGATTCTAAAGTTTCCAGCACCATAAGCTTTAGCGGCCTCAACATATGGAAATTCCCTCACCTGCAGGAATATAGCTCTATATGTTTTAATACTGGCACCAAAGATGCTTAATGCAATAACGGCCAGCAGTAAGGTAAGGAGAGTCGGTCTGAAGAATGTGGCTATCATTACCATCGTTGGTAAAAAGGGCAGTGTCATGAAGATTTCTGTAACCCTCTGTATGGAAACATCTACATATCCCCTAAACCATGCACTAATAGCAGCAAGAATAATTTGTGAAAAAGCTATTACGAGTGATGCTGTTACACCGAATGCCAATGCAACCGGAGCGCCCCAGAGAAGAGCGATTCCGATATCTCTTCTCAAATGATCTGTTCCAGCCCAGCCGTAAACCTTACCGTAAACATTCAGCTTTGCATTAAGATCCGTATCTGTTTCGAAGGTTACCCCTTCTATCCATAATTTGTAGACGCCCTTCATGACTTTAACAGTATCAGAATTAAGTATACTGTCATCTTCAACTGCAAACAGGGAGACTAAAACAGGCATATCATATTCTATAGGCTTATTTAGTTTCCGCGAAATACTGTTTTTAAGTTCGTTAGCTAACACGTAGTCCACAGAAATATAATAGTTCTCCTCCTGAGACATAGAGAGTGTTTTTAGAACAATATCTTCACCGTTTGGTTTAACCCAGTGTATTGTTAAATGTGGTGATGAAACATTAAATCTTGCTTTGAAAAATAGATTCAGTTCACTTGGGAAATCATCATACTTATAGTTAAACGAGAACTCGATTCTAATCACACTGACCTTCCCTATTGCCGGAATGATTGCTTTAGAGACGCCTGCCTTAGGCTTCTCGGTACTTAAGGTTATTGTCTCGGGCAGTTTTTTAGATGAAAAAATATTTACCCAAGAGGGTAATGCATTGCGCGGATTATCCAGCCAGTATTTCTCACCAGTTCTCCAAAGCTCAACAGCCGTACCATAAGGTAAAGTAATAATCGTATATATCGATATAATTATTAGTGTCAGTATGATTAGTAATCCAATTAAAGCCGATTTATAGACAAACAATTGCTTAACCGCTTCCCTAATTTTACGCAATTCCAATTTCACCACCTTCAGCTCTAATTCGCGGATCTAGAATCCCATATATGGATTCCAATATGAAAATCGTTATAGCTAATAAGTAAGCATATATCACTACAATTCCAACTATTACAGGCCCGTCAAGCGCATTCGTAGCAGCGTTTAGCAAGCTACCTATACCAGGCCAAGAGAAAACTGTTTCCGTGATGATTGCACCCATCCAAGAGCCGATCAGCATTAGTGAAAAATCTGTTATAATAGACGGCAGTACTGTCCTAAGGATATATCTCCTTTGAATAACAGATTCAGGTAAGCCTTTAGCCTTAGCGAAGTCGATGTAATCCTCGCTTGCGAACATTAGGAAGAACGTTCTTCTTGAGTAAACGTTTATGAACGTATATGCTGTGAGCCAAGCTAAGATTGGTAGAACCATGTGTTTCAAAACGCTTAACGCATATTCGAATTTGTCAGCTGGAGGAGGCACATCAACCATACCACCGTATGGCAGTATCCTAAGAAATGATGCAAATGTGAGTATCATAAATATTCCGTAGAACCATCCAGGTAGCGATGAGAGCGGTACAAGCATGGTGATAATCCTATCTAAGAGGCTGCCGTGCTTTCTCGAAAGAGATAGGCCTCCGACTAGACCCGTAAAGAACAATATGATATTTATTGTTGTGAACAGCAGTATGGTAGGTGGTAGCCTCTCCACAATAATTAGGCGGACACTCCTGGAACCGCTATCACTGCTTAAAAACAATGCTCTTCCCAGATCCAAAGTCAAAGCATCTTTCCAGTAGTTGAAGCTCCTGTATATGAATGGTTTGTCAAAGCCCAAGCTTCTCAGCTCATTATTATAAATCTCTTCAACTAGATTCCTGTATTGGGTTTCGTTTAAATGCTTAAAGGCAGGGTTCTGACGCACGCTTTGAGAAACATACATGTATACCTCGCTCTTAATTATCCGATCCACATAACCCCCCATGTTTGCAATCAGAACAGTAGCATAAACAGCAACCAATGCTGAGAAGAGAAGGAGTACTCCCCGCTTAAGCATATGCCTTATAAACGCCGGAATCCTCATTGTGGTCATAAAGGAGAAAAAAGAAGAATAAAAAGATAACGGTTACTTCCTTTTGATTATAAATGGTAGCGCCAATGCAGCTACGGCGATTACTATGGCTATGATAGCGATTATCATTATTGTGTTTACAGTGCTGTTTAATGAGTTGATTGAGGCTTTTAATTCATTGATAGAAGATTGTAAACCAGATATTTTAGTCTCGTAGTCTGCTTTAGCTTTAGCCAGCTCACTAGCTACATATCCTCTTACATCTATGGCTAGTGTCGTCCCTTCTGCAGATATGGGCATTCCGACGGGAATAGCCAATGCTATGACGGTGATACCTACTGTAGAAATCGGTATTTCAGTAGAAATCAATTTAGAGGTGTCTTCAGAAGTAAGCCTGATGCTCCATTCACCATCCCTAATAGGTTCCGCTTCACCTACTATAGTCGAAACGGGGCTCTTAATGACATACTTTACATATAGAATATCCCTCACCTTATACGGTTCTTCTGCTAACATTATTGAAACAGGAATTTCAGCAGGTGAGCCTGGCGTGATTGATGATATTGAATACAATTTTACCTCCGGTATTGCTGATTTATATAACGTTAACCATTTATCAGCGTCATCAGGAAATTCCCTGAATGCCTTTAACACGAGTACCCTTGCAGTTGTATCAACTCTATCTATGTAAAATGGTCCTATGCCAACAAGGAAGTGGCCCTTTGCATCATACCAATTCTTCAGATTATTATACCTCTCTAAAGCCTCGTTTTCGTTGACATACTTGCCCAACACGTTTTCATATGGAATAAACTTGTCTGCAATAGCCTGATCTAAGTATTTCTTAAGTATGGGAATTGATGGACCCGCTATGTAGCTTGTCCATTCTACTTTAAGTGAGTCAGCCTTATCAGATGAGAAAGCGAGTTCACCATTAGCCTCTGCCAGCCAACCGATTGCAAGAGTATGCCAGAGTCCTGGGCCATACGCGTAGTCCACGAAGAAAGCTCCTGTAGCTGTTGCCGCAATCCATTCAGCATCCAAGTACATAGCATCAGAATAGTATTCTATGACCAATGGGTTCTCGCTCACGATCCTGAACCCTTTGAAGTATTCTCTAAAAGCTTCAAAGGCAGGGACAGCGGATTCGTCGTATACTGGGCTCTTAGGATTAGCCCTGTCGAAAGTAAGTATGTATGCGAAAACGATGTCTGCTAACGATAGCTTGCTACCATCATGCGCCTTCATGTTGAACAGGTTGTCATCATAATAAACAACGGTCTTTGTCTTAGCAGTTGTTCCTGCAGGTGCATAAATTATCTCCTGTTTTTCAGCATCCCAGTCATACCATGCGTCAGCTGGTACAATAATGTTGTCGACAAAGTTTAGCGAAACCCAGTCAAGAGTAACACTTACTGGAAGACCTTTCAAAACAGATACCTCCGCCTTCTTGACTCTTTGAGGCCAGTATAGGCCTGTGAAGGGATCAGGCATTACAGTGGGATCGGAGGTAGCTCTGTAATACATTGAGTCATATATCCAGTTGCTTCCACCAACCGGATTCACAGGCTGAACAAATATGTCTGAGGAGGCTATCTTGATAGATCCCCCGGCCCTATCAGTGTATCTGATTGTGTAAGGCCACAGCCTAGCGCCTGAGAAACCAGCTGCTAAGTCGTATGTTAATGAAACATCTTTCCTAGCAGGCCAAGGTGCAACTTGGCTTACCAACCATACTCTTACAGAGTCTTTCATCGAAAGCTTCAATGCTTTAACCATAAGCTCGTTTCTCTCCTCCATAGTACTGAACTCTCTGTTCCAAAGCTTGCCAGCAACTTCATCGAACTCCGGATCGGGTGTATACGCTTGCCATAATGGCACTGGTTGTCCCCTAGACGTGTAGAAGAATCCGAAGTTATCAGATTCGTCTCTCGACACTAGCGTCGTAATCCATCCTGCAGTATATAGGTGCCATAAGCCCTCTGCAGGGTCGCTTCCCATACATATTGGCGAGGCTTCTTTACTTCTCTTATACTGCCTATCAACGGTAAATCCTAGCTTCTCAAGCTGGGAAGCCACATAGTCGCCTATTCCCCTCCTCTGATCCTCTATCCTAATAATGAATATTAACGTAACAGGCTCGCCTTTATAGTACCATTTGCCTTCTCTCATCTCTGCACCTAGCTTAGTCATCTCCTCAGTGATTACTGTCCTCGCCTTTTCGAGGTTGTAGCTATACTCCTCCTCGATCTTTAAAACAGTATCTATGTACCTAGCGTAGTCTGGGAATGCAGGTGTCAGAGTAGTGTATTTTGGCACAGCCATTCCAGCCATTATCTCGTCACATATGTATCTTCTGTCAACCAGACAGTTCATGGCTTCCCTTATTTTAGGAACGGAGAACGGATTCAGCTTCCCGTTCTTGAATTCAGGACCTGAGGGGTTAAATGTTATTTCAAAGTAAAGCCCGTAGGATGTTACATACCATAGACTTGGTGAAGCTTTTATTCGACTGAACAGCTCCGGATCAGTTATATCTCTGAAGTATACTTGCATCTCATTCTTAAGAAGCATGTCTACAACCTTAGCCTCGTCCTCTTCAACAAAGAAGTCGACTTCGTCAACCCATGGTCCTTTCGGAGTTTCTTGAGCCACCACCTTTGTCAGCGTTAAACTTGAGAGCGATGATAGGAGGAAAACGATTGACAACATGATTATTAGGATTCTGTTTTTCTTCAACATGTTTTATCACCTGTAAGGTTGGTTAGTTGAACCTTATAAGCATTTTGTCTCTGGAAAATATTTATCATGATTACTACCGTAAATTTAAAGCCTATTTTTCAATCCGTTAAGAAAAGACTTTTTCTCATCGCTTCAAGCTGGTTGAGTTCCTCGTGGGCGTATTCCGCAGCAGTCTCCAAGACTACATTAAGTCTATCAGCCTCTTCAAACAGTTTTTCAATGTTTTTTCGCCACTCAAGGTCTCTTAGAAGATGGTGGTCGAGGATTATTTTTAAGGGGCGAGTTTCCTTAATGATTCTCCCTATGTTTCTAAGGCTTGTTTCAAGCTCCTCCATAGTGTAGTTTAAGCCAAGCATGTATGTAGATGGTCCGTCTATGAAAATCGTTTTAGGCTTTTTCTCCAGCACGAATTTAACTTGGTAGTCGAGTGGGAACCCCTGCACATCACTCGTGAAGAGGAAACTGTCTGAGTAATCATTCACGAACACTTCTAGAACATAGCCGAGGCGGTTATCAGAGCCATGGGGAACAGGATGGGAGAAGCTAATTCTGGTTCCACCGAAAACATTTTCCTTACCGTCAGCAGCCACCACTTGAGCTGCGATCGG
>JAWCMB010000074.1:0-8489 GCA_038850115.1 Thermoproteota archaeon | reverse complement strand
GTTGAGGGCACCGAGACTGTTTCAAGGATTCTAAGCCGAACCATGGTTCCAGTGAAGTTTCCCCTCGTAAGATCGTCGAAGACGGGCGTCAGAAGCATTGTGAAGAACAGCGAGTAGGGTGGTTGCTCAGCCTCCCTGCTCGGGTCAACGTGCCTCTTGAAAACAGGCTTGCCGGGGAGCATAGCCTGAAGTAGGACCGCTAGGATTATTGCGGTGAGCACTCCGAATACTAGGAGGCTCCTGTTAACCTTCAAAGCGGGAACAGTATCTCGAGGATTCTTAACGCGACGACGTATGAGAAGCCTATGAGCAGCGCTGCTCCTAGAAAGTCTCTCCCCCGCCTCCTGGGCCTGAACAATGCTGCTAGGGTGAAGTATTCGAGCGTGTAGACGCTGAAATAGACGTCCAGCCTGTTTTCGCCGAGCGCGGCGAGCGTTGAGGCTGAGGCTGTGAAAAGTATTGTTATCGTTGCGAGGTAGAGGGCGTGTCTGTCCATTCCAGGACCCTGAGGTAGAGCAGGATCCGTTTCCCCTGGTTCTCCTCGCTGAATATTTGAACAGGCTTCATTAATGCTGCCGCCGCGGCCTGCGCAGCCATTGAAGACGGTAGTGAGCCCAGGACTGTTCTAAACCTGGAGTACTCCACGTCAAGCCTAGGCCTGTTTATCTCGACGATTATCATGGAGTTTGCTTCAACAGTCTTAACGCTTTCAGCAGCCTCAGAAGCCTCTGTGAGAATAGCCTCAACGCTGCTGCTCAACCCTCCCGCACCCTCTTGAGCAAGACTGTTGACGAGCACTGAGCCAGGCGGAACTATCAGGATTCCGAGGTCCCCCCCTCTTCTGACAAGCAGGCTTCCGGCGGTTCCAGCTATTTCTTCAAAAGTTATGCTCTGGCCAGGTGAAAGCGGCACGTAAGCGTATACTCTTTCCGACGATGGCAGGTAGAAGGCTTTCATGAAGGCCCCGGTCGCCTCAAGAATTGCCTCAACGTTTTCGCACGACGATTTTACGAATGCTTGAACAGTCTCCCTTGGAACAGGGTGCGCCGGCGTAAGTATGAATGTTAAGCCGAGTATCACTGTTCCTATGCCCAGCGCGGTTAGGGGCGTGTTCTCAAGCAGAAGGTGTGAGCCGAGTGTTAAAAGTGCTCCGAAGACTGTTAAGCCCGCTCCAAGAAGGGTCAGGTTTTCAGCCACCCGTTGCAGCCAGCCTCAGGAGAGCATGCTTCCTGTACGATGCTAAAATCTCCAGCGACAGCGTCATCACGGCGAGCGTGAAAACAACCGGGTCGAGCCTTATCCCCCAGGGCGTGTAGTTTAAAACCAGCCCAGCCAATGGCACTAGGGCCAAGCTAAGCCCTATGGATAGGGCTAGCCTCTCTAAAGGCGTTAAGTCGCTCTCCCTCGGGTAGAGCGCGTCAACCAGCGAGTAGCCTGGGAGGAAGAGGACGAAGAGCGAGCCCAGAACTATTCTTGGAAGCGGGGCCTGGAGAACGTATATAGCTAAGATCGTAAGGCCTATGAGGATCACGACTATTGTTAAACCTAGGCTGTGGATGGAAAGCAAGTAGGCTGCGAAGCTTCCGGGTGGATCAGGGTCTTCAAGCCTAACAGCCTTACTCCTAACCCAGCTGAACACTTCCCTTGCTACGCGCCACTTCTCCTGGCCGAGCCCCCTGCCGAGCGCAACCACGTCTCTAACCCTCAGGTTTCTACCCTGCGAGAAAGAGCCTTTAACCTTCTTAGCAAGGGTTGTAGAGCCCAGGCCCGCCTTGTCAACGGGAACTAGGCCCCAGTCCCCGTAGGCTTTCAGAAAAACAAGCCAAAACCTGTTTCTGAAGGCTATTAGAAGGACTAGGGCCACCCCGGCGATTAGGCCGGGTGCGACGATGGTGTTGACTAGCTGCATGCGCCTAGTCTCCAAGCCCTGTTGAACAGTCTCGGGCTCAAGCGTTAAAACCTGTTGGACGAGGCTTTCAGCCTGCTCATACTCACCATTCTCAGCGTGCTTTATGGCTTGGTTCAGCTTTGAAACCATCGCTGTAACGTTTCCGCCGGATTCCTCAGCCCTCCTAATCGCGAAATAAGCCTCCGTAAGCCTTTCTTCAACCTTCCTGCTGATTGCCGCAGGCTGCGGCGCCTGAGACGAGCCGAGCACGGGGCTGGTGACGTTCAGCCAGAGCTGGTTCCACCTTCCATGGTATTCGAACACTCTACTGGTCTCGTTGAAAACCCAGAGCTCCAGGACAAGCCTAGCGTTAGTCAGGGGCCCAGGCATAGCCAGGTTAAGCGGAATAATGGTTGAAGAATTATGGGTTAGAACAGTCCTTAGATCCATTATGGGCTCAACGGTGAGCGGCATTGTTTCGTTGACGAGTGTAGTCCTGTTGCCGATTTTCACTAGAATCCTGTAGTAGCATGTTTTACCCTCATGGTTGCCTACGTAGGCGTGGAGCAGGAAGGGTGTGCCGGCGACAACCTGCCTAGGGTAGTCTCCTATTTTCCCACCGGGGCCGAGTAGACCCAGCTCTGAGAATGGTTCAACAACCCGTCCAGCGTTAACCATCTGGGTTACTCCGAAAACTATTGACACTACGAGTATCGCTGCCAAGACGGCGAGAACCTCCTCGTCTAGAACCCAGCTCATGGATGGGGCAGCGGGTAACGCGAGCTGAATCCCTCTGTGGTTCTCCCCATGCTCACCCGTACCCGGTGTTTAATAGAGCAAGCTGGCGGACCCCGAGCCAGAAAACGTACTCAGGGTCTTTAAGCCAGTTTTTAACATCTGGGGCCCATTTGAAAACCCCGTTCCCACGGTAAAGCGTGAGGAGGCTGGAGGCTTTCTCCCTCCCCGTCTGGAGGATTCTAACCAGAGGGGTTTCTAAGAGCTTTGAAACAATCTTTCTAACAGCTTTAACCAGGGAATGGTTCACTAGCCTCCCCCTCAGCTTCGCGAGAAGCAGGGTCGCGTTGAAAAAGGCCTTCTCAACCCCGGTCAGCCTCCTCCAGTTCCCACTCCTGTAAGCCTTAAGCTTTATCCTGAGAAGAGCATCATAGTGGAGTGGTTCCCCCGGATCGCTTTGACCGCAGGTTCCCTCCTCCATGAGTATACATTTCTCGAATCGGCGGGAGTTTAATATAAGTTTTACGATGAAAAAAAAATTTGAATTATTTTCAAAGCGCGTGCCCACAACCCTCTCCAAGCAGCCCAGTCTCTTCGAAAACAATGCTTAAAAAGGAAAATACGTGTGTAACACTCCACATACGATGAGCCGGCGGGACTCTTACCCAAAGGGGTCAAAAATGATCTTGGAGCTTAGCTTAACCAGACTGATCCTCCTCATCCTCCTAGTCGTCCCAATTATTATTCTCGCCCACGTTTGGATGGAGCTCACATCCCTCCAGTATGGGCCTAGAAACCTGACTATAGACTTCGCGGTGAACAAGGCAACCTATAGGCTTGGCGAAGAAGCATCCATAACTATCAGGGTTAGCTCAAGCATCCTCGGAGGACTGGTAAAGATACCCGCGGGAGGCGTTGATGTTGCGATTGAGCTTAGAAACCCTGGTGGAGACGTGGTTTACGTCGACCAGGGCACGACCAGTACGGATGGAACTCTAGAGTTCAAGTTTAGAATACCTGAGGCGGTAGCCGGGGAATATGTTTTCTACCTTGCCTGTGAAGGCGGGAGCAACTCGGGAAGGCTGAGTGTTCAGCCCTGAGCCACTGTTCCTCAACCAGCGTTCAGGCTGTCGGCACACGGATGCAAATAGAAAAGCTTATATTCAGTTGCTTAGTCACTCATATATTTGTAAAATGTTGAGGGGATTGAGCCCGGTTATGAGGCAGAAAACCTGTCTGCCGATTATGACAACCCTTATGGTCACGCTTCTACTCTTACCATACGTCCTGGTTTTAGGCCAGTCTAAACCCCTGGAGATAACAAGCATCAGAACCCTGGATATGACGGGGAATCCTCAGACTTCTTTCCCCAGGGGATCCACGGTGGTGGTTGAGGTAACGCTCCACTCCCTTGTTTCCCCATATCAGCCTTCAACCCAATACATGCTTATCGTCGAGATTTTTAACCCGCAGGGCTACGTTGTTTTCATCGGTTTCATAACGGACGTTATTGATCCGGGTGCGACCAAGACTGCTGGAAGCGGCTACCGGATACCGACTGGAGCATCCACTGGAACATACACCGTGAAGGTTTTCGTGTGGAACGGCTGGCCGTCTCAAATGGGTGGGGACTGGAAATCGTTGGCAGAGCCCGGTGTAACAACTTTCACAGTAACTTAGAATGGTGATGGAGTTGAACGTTAAGAGTTTAGCGACATGCCTGTTTTTCACGCTTCTGCTCATACCTCTTCTAAACACTTACGCCGACCCATTGGAGGTTTCAACAGATAAGCCGGAGTACAGGAGAGGGGATACTGTAAACATGCTCATATCCGCATCCCCGAGCTGCGAGTTCGGGGTTCAAGTCGTTAACCCGGTTGTGGGTGTAGAATTTTTAGGCCAGGTTGAGACGGATGGTGAGGGGAGGGCTTCAGTATTCTTCAAGATCCCGCTGGATGCTCTCTACGGGACCTATACTGTCACTGTCGCGGGGTGTGGAGACTCTGGAGAATGCACTTTCACGGTTGTAGAGGTGATCCCAGTCCCAGAGTTCCCAGCGAGCCCTGGGGTTGTCGTGAGCACGGGTCTTTTAGCAGCGTTACTCCTCCCCCGCAGGAAAACAGGCGGCAAGCGGGGTGAGTGAGAGTTGAACGCCAAGGGTTTCTCCGCATGCCTTCTTCTCACGCTCCTCCTGCTCATCCCTTTTCTCAACACTTATGCTAACCCGTTGACTGTTTCAACAGACCAGTCGGAGTATAACAGGGGGAACACTGTTAACATATCAATATCTGGGGCTTGCGCGAACTCCGATCTTGGTGTTCAAGTCATGAACCCGGATGGAGGGGTAGAGTTTGTGATGGAGGTGAAGACGGACAGCGATGGGAAGGCTTCAACATCCTTCAAGGTTCCGACGGACGCTAAATACGGAACCTACACCGTCTACGTTTCAGGATGTGGAGACACGGGCAGCACCACGTTTAAGGTTGTCGAGGTTTACGTGCCTCCTCCACCGCCTCCACCGCCTCCGCCTCCTCCCCCACCGCCTAAGGGAACCTCGTCCCTAGCTATAAGCGTCGACAAGGAGGCGATCATGCTGGGCGAGGACGTTACGATAAGGGGTATTCTCAGCCCCGGGCTGGATGTTACGGTTAAGCTCAGGTTCACTTGCCCCAATGGTTCAGAGGTTTCGAGGAGCGTTTCAGCACCCTACGGGGCCTTCACCCATGTTTTCAAGCCTGACTCCCCGGGCTACTGGAGCATTAGGGCTACGTGGGAGGGGAACGAGCAGTATGAGGGCTGCGTTAGCAACACTGTCGGCATAGTTGTCAGGACGACTGTCTCCCTCCAGGTGATCGCAGCCCCCTCCATCACGGGCGTGGGCGGAACAATAGTGGTCTACGCCGGCACTTCTCCGCGCTTGGCGCACAGGTTTCTGACAATCTCATACTTTTCGAACAGGACGATGGCTTGGAGAATGGTTGGAACATTTGAAACGAGCGCGGAAGGCTTCGTCGCATGCGTCTTCACCCCTGGCGAGACAGGGGAGTACGTGTTTAGAGCGGAATGGGTTGGGGACCCGGCTTACACGCCTGCGTCGGCAAACTCCTCCAAGGTTCTGGTTACGGCTGAGCCCATGGGTGCTGAGGACGTCGTTAAAATGCTTAGCCAGCTGAGGGAGCTGCAGAGGCTGCTCGACGAGAAGCAGGATGAGCTTGAATCCTGCAAGGGCACGATAACAAGCTTGCAGAAGAGCATTGCGGAGCTTCAAGCAGGCTTGAGCACCGCCCAGTCTAGGATTTCAAGCCTTGAGAAGCAGCTGTCTGAGACGGAGTCAAGGGTTTCAGAAGCGGAGTCGAGAGCCCAGTTCACCACGATTCTAGGCCTTATAGCAGGGGTGTTGATTGGCCTGATACTGGGATACTTGATCTTCAGGAGGCGTCCTGGAACAAGCTTTCCGCTTCCACCAGAGTAACCCTGGAAAAACGTTTAAACCTTTTTCTCAAGTTCTTCATCATTAAACAAGTTATACAATAGTAAGACTTATATTTTTGAACACTATGGCATTAGGCTGATGAACAAGGATCAGGGTATTGGGGCAGTGTTGCTGCTGGCCTCCATAGTTGGAGCAGTACTCTACTTCTGGCTCGTGTTCCTCTCACCATGGTGGACAGTAATACTCCAGCTAACCGCTTTCGTCGCAGTGGGCTTCGTGCTCTTCATACTCGGCTGGATAGGGTATACGCTTGCCACAACCCCGCCGCCTAAGCCGATTGAAGAGATTGAGAAGGAGATAGAGAAAGAGGTTAAGGAGACCAAGGAGGAGGCTAAGGAGGAGACTCCGCCGCCACCACCCACGTAAGCAAGAGGAGGACTAGTGTCGGAGAGAGGCTCGGGCGCGGAACAGGGTGCTGCAGCAGGCATCAGCCTGAAACACGTTACTTTTGTTTCCCTCTCCATCGCTTTTCTATTCCTGCTAGCAGTTTTCATCCTTGAGTTTTTCAAGCCTAGGCTAAGCGTCACCGTCATGCTTCTGCCTAACAATACTGTAGCAATATCGGGCAGGCTTACCTATGGGTTTGACCCTGTGCCCAACCAGTATGTTTCGATAGAGGTTGTTGACCAGAACGGTGAAACAGTCTGGAAGGATTTTGCGAGGACGCTTGCCGACGGTTCTTTCAGAAGCGTCTTCGCCTTGAAGCCGGGTGCTGGCGGAGTGTTCACCGTCCATGCGGACAGCATTATTGCGAGCGGGGAGGCAATTTTCCACGCTGGTGGCTGAGGCTTAACACGCCGGCTGCGGTTGGAGCCTCATGGCTTAGGAAGAGGTAAACAGCGATTCTATTCTCCACAGCCTTATATTTTAGAGAGGATCAACGAATACATTGTTATTGGTTCGGAATCTAAGCATGGCTGAGAAACATGATACTGTGAAAAGCCGTCAAGCATCCAGTCTTCCCCTGAACCCGAATTGTTTTCCAGTATTTCCTTAAAACCTTTTCTCCAGCGTGTGCTCGGCCGCCGACTCATCCGATGAAGAACACGTTCTCCAAGTCTTTGAAATGCTCGTCTCCAGTAACTATCTCAGCCTTCTTAACCAGTCCTGCTGCATAGACTATTGAGTCGGCTAGACCCCAGCCCTTAACCTTTCTTTTCATAGCCGCATCTATTTTCGCAGCCTCTACGGCAAGCTTCTCATCCAGGGGAAGAATGATGCTTCTCTCTTTCATAAAGACTCTTTGCTTTTCAGCCATCTCCTCCCCCGCTACTCTGACTGTTTTCGCGTAGACCTCGGCCAGGCAGATCGCTGGAGTGATCTTTTCATCTAAGCTTTCTATTATTGTTTTCGCCTTCTCACCCGCCTTCGTGCCCATGAAGTACTCTATCCAAGCGTAGGAGTCAATGAGGTATCTCATAGTCTCTCCCTGTGGTCTCTCAAGTCAGCTACGTCGACACGCTTCATGGTTCCGAACATGCTTTCCTTTTTAGCGAAATACTCGACGAGTATCTCGTTTATCAGGCTTGAAATCTTTCTGGCTCCGGCTTTCTCCTTGAGAGCCTGGTATACGTCTTCCCTTAAGAGTACTGTGGTCTTTTTAACCATATACGTCACCGTAAACATCTACGTAACCGTATTTTATAAGATTTACTATACGCGCCCAAGCGTTGCAGGATCCCCTGATTAGGCTGTTGAACGCTAATGCTTCCTAAAACCTGGGCATACATGTCCAGTAAGCGGCGAACCGCATTTAAAAGCCGTCTTAACAGGAAAGTTTTCCCCTGTTTTTAGCCTGACGTAAAGGAGTAAACATCCCGTTAAATACCTTATTGAGGCTTTGGTGAATAAAGACTTCAGAGAAACTCCAGCGCGCTATGGAATATCGCGTGTGCTTCAGGATGGTTGATGGAGAGAATTTTTAGGCTGAGAAACGTGCTAGCCTCTCTCCACGATCCTACCCCTGTTTTCCCTAGTTTTCCCCTGTTCTCCTTCTTCCTCCTCCTTCTCAGGCTTAGGCTTCTCCGTCATCATCGTGTAGCCAATCCAGGCTGTTAACCCGAGCATTAGCGCAACCATTATGAACACGGTTAGCTGCAGGACTGGAACCGGATAGTAGTAAACCATTATCGCGTACGCGATTATCCCCTCCAGAGCCATTGTGAATATTACTGCCCCGATGATCTGGCGTCTATTCATGTTTCCCCCTCCATTGCAAGGTTTCCGGGAAAGCCTTGAAAAGGCTCAGCCTTAGGCCGGCTGTTAAAGCCTGTTTTGACCATTTCTCCATGTTTGGCAGCGGCTGTTCTACACGCATCGCTTCACCGTTTTTCCCTTAGAACGGGAAAATATAAGTCTATTATTAAAAAATAT
>JAWCMB010000073.1:0-8576 GCA_038850115.1 Thermoproteota archaeon | reverse complement strand
TGAAGGCTTCTCCGTCGGAGTGGTTTTCGGATCGGGCAATGTTTAAGCCGCCTGGGGCTTAACGTCCGGCATAGCTCTTCAAGATTTTCCGGAAGGAGCATCGGTTTCCATACCATTTGTTAAACTAGGTAGAAGCAGAAGGAAAGCCGTCTTGCTCGGATTGTTATCTGGGATTGTTGAACCAGTAGGAGCCTTATTTAGCGCCCTCCTAGTGCAGGCTTTTCAGTGGCTTCTGCCATTCTTCCTGTCTTTCGGAGCAGGCGCGATGATATACGTTATAGGTAGCGAGATGATACCGGAAGCTCATTCAAGCGGCTTTGGAAAAGACACTATGCTTTTCATGATGATAGGCTTCCTAACAATGATGATTCTAGACGTTGTCCTTTAACCTCATCCTGGTTAAACAAGTCTTGAAAAACGCTTGACGAATCATCGAATCCTGATGGACTTTCCCTGAATATGTTGAAAGTAGATTTCTGCCCCCCTTCATCAGCATCATCTCTTCCCTGACACTCAATATTTGATAATATTCCGGAAACAGCTTTATAAGGCTGTGGGTTGAGAAGAACGTAAACAGTTTTACTCGTCAAGTAATGGTTAACCCAATATTAATGATATTTTAACGCTTGTATGAATAACAGGGCTCCCGCTTGGCGATAAGGTTAAATCATCTGAAAAACAGGGTTTTCAATAATGAGCTTGAAGAAGGAGAAATTCTACATAACGACTGCGATCGACTATGTTAACGCCTACCCTCACCTGGGCCACCTATACGAGAAGGTTTGCGCAGACATTATAGCAAGGTGGAACAGGCTCGCGGGCAGGGATGTTTACTTTCTAACAGGCACTGACGAGAACGCTGCGAAGAATGAGAGGGCAGCCAGGGAAGCAGGTTTAGACGTTAAGGAGTTCATAGACAAGAATGCAAGGAGATTTCAAGAGCTCTGTGAAGCATTCAACATTTCTAACGACGACTTCATAAGGACGACTGAGGAGAGGCACCGTAAAGTCTCTCAGCTAATATTCGCTAAAATGTTTGAAAACGGAGACATCTACAAGAGCAGCTACAGCGGCCTATACTGCTACGGCTGCGAGGAGTATAAGACTGAGAAAGACCTTGTCGACGGCAAGTGCCCCGAGCACGGCACTGAGCCGGAGCATATTGAGGAGGAATGCTACTTCTTCAGGCTTAGCAAGTATGAGAAGCCTGTGCTGGAGCTTATCGAGAGAAACCGTTTCATCATACCTGAGAAGAGGAGGCAGGAGATCGTAGCCAGAATGAGAGCCGAGGGCCTTAAAGACCTGGCTGTAAGCAGGTCGCGCATAAGCTGGGGTGTCAACGTCCCCCTAGACCCCAAGCACAAGATATATGTCTGGGTCGACGCGCTGGTAAACTATGTTTCAGCCCTAGGCTACCCGGATGGGGAGAAATACCTGAAGTACTGGCCGGCAGACGTTCACCTTATCGGCAAAGGCATAAATTGGTTCCATTCCGTGATATGGCCAGCGATACTGCTTTCATGCGGCATCCCGCTGCCTAAGCATATTCTTGTACACGGGTATATAACTATAGGCGGGGAGAAGCTCTCTAAGTCTAGGGGCACGGCGGTCGACCCATTCAAGCTGCTTGAGAAGTATGAGGTTGACGCTGTGAGATACTTTCTTGCAAGAGACATTCCTTTCTTCGAAGATGGTGATTTCACTGAGAAAGCGTTGGTGGAGAGGGTTAACGGGGAGCTTGTTGGAAACATTGGGAACTTTATTCACAGAACTTTAACGCTCATCCGAAACCTTTACAGCGGCGAGGTGCCTAAGCCAGGGAACTATGAGGGTGACGAGGAATGCTTGAAGCTTGTTGAAACCATTAGGAGGCTTCCAAGGGTTATGAGGGAGAAGCTTGAGAACTATGAGATAGACAGGGCCTTGAAGGAGGTTACGGACTTCGCTATTCAGTGCAACAGGCTCCTGCAGGCTAAGGAGCCCTGGAGAACAAGGGATCCTGACGCGTTGTTCATCTGCGTGAACGCCGTGAGGACGCTGGCCATAGTTCTGCGACCATACTTGCCAAGCTCATCCGAGAAGATATGGAAGCTTCTTAATCTGGAGGGGTTGCCTGAAGACTACGGTTGGGATTCAGCGGGGGAGCTCGCGGTTAAGCCTGGACACAGGATAAGTAGGCCGGAGATAGTTTTCAGAAAAATATGAGGAAACGTTTAAAAAGGATTAAGCTTTCGCACGCTAGGCTAGCTAGGTATCCAGATCTGCTTTGCTACAATCACATCTATTCCACGAGGCAATTCCAAGGGGGTTTTAGATCGGGTGAAGAAGACAAAACCTTGTATTCTACAAGATACCTATAGTTTTTCTTTACCGCTCCACCCAAGGCCATTACCACTAAAGGTTTATTGACCTTAGCAAGTATATCTGTGAAGCTCTTCGGCTCGACCTCAACAATTGCTCCAGAAGCCTTCACGGCTTCCGCTACTCTTCTGGCCGCTGCCCCGGCAGCCACCGCACCTGCTTCAGCCAAGTCTCGGCCACCAAGCGCTTCACACAGCTAACTATTTATCCTTTTGCAATTAGTTAACCATATTATTACCTTCACGCATTCTCCACCATTAGTTACATTGAAAGTTAAGAATTAACCGTAGCGCGCGCTGCTAATTGGCCTGCGAGTTTTCCGCTACATGCTGATCGCAATTATTAGTGATCAAATACAGATTTAAGTACAACATTTAGCATGATTTAAACAGGGCCCGTGGCCAAGCCAGGATAAGGCGTCGAGAGGCTTACTCGCGCAGGCCTTCGGAGCCGGAGAACCTGGGTTCGAATCCCAGCGGGCCCGATTTTATAGCTTAAACTATTCACGACTTGGAAAGAAGATTTTCCCAGTACACTCTACCTATTGTTAACCATCTCCGTAAGGGTGAAAGCACGTAGCAGAATAGCATGCGCAATACTTTTTCTAAAAGAGCGCGCGCTAAAATCTTTAACTGAAATGACCTTACTGTTGATTGTTACTTCTGATGATCGAATTTTTAATGACCTTTAGAATTTGCTCATGCCTCTTTTCATCCTCAATTATCCATTCAAATATCATTCCATAAGGCTCCATGTTCAACCCTATCTCCCGTGCCATGAGCTCGATGGTTTTCACGTTTAAAACAGTTAGATACTCTTCCGCCACGAAACCTTCAAACTTCTCTAAACCATCTATCAGCTTGAGGAGTCCGCGGTTATTTATTTCGCTCTCCTCCCGAATTCTTCTCGAATACTCCGTGATGTTCCTCCACAGACTTCCTAAGACTTTTTCACAGTCTTCAAAACCACATTTACCGGAACCTATTGGATACCCACTAAGAGCCTTAAATATCTTAGCGTGCTTATACGAGTCATCAGCAATGTAGTTTAAGAGGGATTTGGCGTTTATGTCAACTGTAATTTCAGCCATGTGACTATACGCCCTAGCAACCTCCTCCTCGAACAGCCCGGAACAATAGAGAAACCTTGCTATTTCGTAACCTGACTCCGCCATAGCCCGGAAAACAAACGTTGCAATATAAACATTTTGCTTTAACATTGTTTTTTAGATACCAGTCATGCAGTAAAACAGATCTTAGATGAATGCTTTAGAGCCTGCATCGAATAATCGTGTAGAAAGAACTAGATTAATCCTCTGCATTTTAGCCATGGGCTAATTGTTTCTCTGCCGGCCCCAAGCTCCGAGAGAAACCCTATAAACTTAGCCTGAATATTTTTAACTGTCTCGGTTTCCTCCGACACAAGGTTTCTCTCCTGCTTAGGGTCTGACTTAAGATTGTAGAGTTCTGTAGTTATTTCACCCATGGGCTTAAGCCTCCTAGGTTCCCCGTCAACTATGAATGTAACCTCGATTTTTTCAGCCTCCGCCATACTTGTTTCAGGGGCAAGTATAAGAGACCACTCGTCTGTTGTCACCGTCGCTCTTAACCCTGCTCTTACTCCTTTTATCAGCGAGGGTGTCGAAACAGCCATTTCCCTAACGCTGGATGCTTCACCCTTAACAAGCAGCAGAAGCGACTTCCCCTGAACACTGGCCTCGGCGAAGCTTTTCACACCAGCAAGGTCAAGCACCGTAGCGGTTATGTCGGGTGTTTGAACCAGAGCACCTATCTTAATGCTTTTTCTCAATCCGAGATTATCCGCAAACCTTACTAGAAGCGGGATGTGGGCCACCTCCTCGTAGAGGGGAGCCAGACCCTGGCTTTCCCCCATGATTATCGATTTGCCTATAAGCCCGTGTTCACCAAGGTAGAAGCCATGGTCGCTCGTAAAGAAAACAGTGGTGTTCTCAAACAACCCTAGACTATTCATCTTTTCAATCAAAAACCCTATCCACCTGTCAACCATAGTTGCCTCTCCGGCGTACATGGCTCTGATATGCAAAAGCTCATCATCTGTAAGATAGTTGTGCGGCCCGTATGCCGGATAGACGACTTCCTCACCCTCGTAGCAAGGGTCATACATATTTACGTACCATCTCGGCGGGTCCCACGGCTCATGGGGGTCGAAGAAGTCCACGTATAGGAAGAAATTCCTCCTATAATTCTCCTCAAGCCAGCGTGAAGCCTCCATCGCGGTCTTTGCAGGTATCCAGTCTTCTTCATACCTCCTGTAATAATTGTTCCTAATGTGCTGCATAGTTGTTTCAACGCTCCTCAACTTCTGCGGGCTGCATGGAAGCTTGACGTCCGCCGGGCTTGTTCTATAACGGTCATTCTCCTGACCCCTAATCCAAACCCATCCGTCGAAGCCACGGTCGAAATTATATCCGTCCTTAAGGATGTGAGGAGTGTCAGCCACCATCATGCACGCGTAGCCCGCTTTCCTGAGAACCGTTGGAAGCGTAACCCACTCCCTTGGCAGCGGAGACCAGTCGTAGAGCGTGAAAGTGAACATCCCTGTAAACAGGTCGGCCCTATTGGGAACCGTTGGAAAGGAGGCGTGATATGCTCTGGTAAACTCGATGGATTCGGAGCATAGCTTCTCGATGCTGCTCAGCCTCGCCTTAATATTGTTCTTAACAGTGAAGCCCTTATGAAGCAGGTCGAACCTAAAGGTGTCAGAAACAATAACCACTATGTTTCGATTCATGAGGACTAGAATCCTTATGGAAACTATATAAGATTTATAAACAATATTATCACTGCAAGGCGTTGGCAAATGCAGATAGTTATCCGCGAGCTTCAACCGGGTGAGGAAAAGGATGTTGAGAAGCTTTTCACGAGGAGCCTCGGCATCACTGACAGGATTGTCTTTCAACTCTCGTTCGAGGAGGCACGGAAGAGCGCGGTGAAGCAGTGCGGCGGAACATTAGTTGCAGAATTCGACAACAAGATAGTTGGAACAGTCTCCATGCGGATCAAGGTTTTAAAAGGTAAGAGGACAGGCTTCATCGATGCGCTGGTCTCCGACAAGGAGCTGCGTGGAAGAGCCATCGGCAGATCCCTGGTTGACGGAGCCATATTATGGCTGGAGGAGCATGGGTGCGAAGTCATCTACGCTACGGCCGACAGGTATAATTCTCCCTCATGGAATATGTTCATCCACAGGGGCTTCCATCTCTACGAGATACCGATGCAACTCAGAGACTATGGACTAGACTTTCTAAGACTCTGGACAGTAGAGTTTCATTTCATAGGCTTCGGAACATTCTTTCTCAGGCGAGATAAAGAGAAAGCAAAGCACTGTGAAACCAGGGAAGCATGGCACTGGCTGGCTGCCCTGCTAGGCGTATCCGTAGCCTGGTGGATACAAATACTGCGGGGCCAAGGACCACTAATACTCATCCCAATGGTTTTCACGGTTATAGCAGTCAGCCTCATTGCACACGAGCTTTCGCAAAAGCTTGTGGCAAGCAGACTCGGCTTAGAAACAACTTTTAAGGCCTGGGGATCTGGAATCCTATTCGGCTGGCTGCTGGCGCTACTGGGCAGTGTCTTCCCGGCTTACGGCTCAACATACGTGAAACAGTTAGACTGGTGGTATGACCCTGAAAAAGATAGGATTGGAATCGTCTTCGCCGTAGGTCCTCTGGTCAGCCTGTTGCTCGGCTTCGCATTCTGGGCAATGTCAAACCTTGCTGCTAACAGTCTGATAATGGTGCCAGCAACAGCCGGATACGTGACTAGCCTAATGATAGTCATCCTCAACCTGATTCCTATACAGGCGGCGGGGGGTTTTGTGTGGGATGGGAAAAAGATACTTAGGTGGAACAAGACTGTGTGGGCAATGCTCGCGACGCCAACACTCGCTCTGGTAATACTGGATTTACTCATCTAGACGGCATGTTCTACATGATACGGGGAAGCAACATGACCCGGTGAACAGTAATGAGTCTTCCTCAGCAGGCTTCTCGCCTACTGCCACTTCCAGACCTTCCTACCCATGAACAGTTCGGGAAGCACTAGTAATCCCCAGCTGGCTACGCCAAGGACGTACGCAAGATCGATCAGGCTTAAACCTGTAAGGTGGAAAAGTTGCTGTGTTACGGGTATGTAGGTGATTCCCAGGGTTAACGCAGCAGATGCCAAGTCAGCTATCACGAAGAACTTGTTTCCGAAAGCCTTCCTACCCATCCTCCAGACGCTGTGTTTCTCCGAGCGGCAGTTCCAGACGACGAAGAGCTCGAACATGGCTGCCTGCACGAAAGCAGTGGTTGTGGCCTCCTTGTAGGTGAGCTCCCTAGCAATTTCATCTATGGTTCCGTCCGGAAGCACCCACGGATGAGCTGGCCACACGTAGTACTCCAGGCAGAAAACCAGTATTGTTCCAGCAGCCTGCAGCAGGAAGGATGCTATGATGAAGGCACCCATCCCGTGGAGGATACCCTCCTCAGGCTTTCGGGGCGGCCTATCCATAACATCCACATCAGGAGGATCAGTCGCTAGGGCGATTGCAGGGCCACCGTCAGTAACCAGGTTTATCCAGAGGATCATCGCAGGTAGAAGAGGAAGTGGAAACATCTCTATGCCGAATAGCCCGCCCAGTATGGCGAACGAGCCTATCACGAGCAGCTCGTCGAAGTTGCATGCCAGCAGGAAACGAGCATACTTTCTAATATTGTCGTATATTACTCTACCCTGTTCAACAGCCTTAACTATCGTCGCGAAATTATCGTCGGTCAGGATAAGGTCTGAAGCCTCCTTAGTAACGTCAGTCCCAGTTATGCCCATTGCCACGCCGACGTCAGCAGCTTTAACGGCAGGCGCATCGTTAACCCCGTCTCCAGTCATCGCAACAATATGACCCTTCTTCTTCAACGCATTAACAATCCTAAGCTTATGCTCAGGAGAAACCCTCGCGTAAACCGTAACCTTTTCAACAATCTTCTCAAACTCCTCATCGCTTACTCTATCCAGCTCCTCGCCTGTTAAAACCAGGTCGTCCTCCTTGAAGATTCCAACCTCCCTTGCAACCGCGACGGCAGTAAGCCTGTGGTCACCGGTTATCATAACAGTCTTTATGCCCGCTTTCTGGCAAAGCTTGTTAGCCTCTATGGCCTCCTCCCTCGGTGGGTCAATCATCCCCTGGAGCCCGATGAAAACCATCTCCTTCTCGACAGCCTCTTCCTCATATTTCTCCATGTTCTCCGGCAGGCGCCTATACGCCATACCAAGCATCCTTAGAGCATCCCCAGCAAGCTGCTCATTGACCTCAAATATCATTTTTCTCCTCTCTTTTGTCAGAGGCTTCTCCTCGCCGTTTTCAAGAACATGAGTACACTTTTCCAGGACGATTTCAGGAGCACCCTTCATGTACGCGTGGATCTCTCCGCTCGGAGCCTTGTGGATAGTAGTCATGCGTTTCCTCTCAGAGGTAAACGGAATCTCGCCGATCCTGGGGAACCTCTTCTCCTGAGCCTCCTTTTCAAGCCCAGCCTTAGCAGCCGCGACGATGAGAGCCCCCTCAGTAGGGTCCCCGAAGATCTCCCATGTATCCTTCTGGCCATTTCCCCTTAAGCTAGCATTATTGCAGAGAGCACCTATCCTTAGGAGCACCTCAAGGCTCCCACTGGGCTCCACCTGATCATCCCCTAGGCGGAACTCTCCCTTCGGCTCATAGCCAACACCAGTAACCTCGAAAAGCTTCCCTTCAACATATAGTTTTCTAACAGTCATCTCCCCCTTGGTTATTGTGCCAGTCTTGTCTGAGCATATTACCGTCACCGCACCCAAGCTTTCCGCTGAAGATAAGCGTCTCACGATAGCGTTCCGCTTCGCAAACTCTCTGGCACCTAGGGCTAAAGCTATTGTGACTATTGCCGGAAGCCCCTCTGGGACAGCTGATATTGCTAGAGCTATGGAGGACATGAATGCCTGTATAAAGCCCTCAACCGCGAAATGGCCCTGCATCGCCACCTCTAAGGCCTCCAAGGCGAAAATCACTACACAGACCAAGATGACAATCCTGGCTATTTTACTTGCAAACCTGTTCAGCTTCCTCTGGAGAGGAGTCTCCTCTTCTTCAGCCGTCTGAACCATGCCGGCGATTTTCCCGAACTCCGTGCTCATACCTGTTTCTGTTACAACAGCCTT